>NZ_LXWA01000020.1:0-61058 GCF_001652315.1 Psychrobacter sp. SHUES1
GGAAGGAAAATTGTTTGTCATTCCTGAACGTAGAAAGCGATCTTGCCCGAGGGTAGTTAAGGGTAAACCACAAAAATATCCCAAAAAAAATACCAGTCAGCGTTAACTGACTGGCATTAATCCTTTGGGTGGCTTTTTTTTATTTATACACTCAGAAAAGTAAGTTATTGCATAAATTGATAGCGCAATAATGTTATACTAGCGACCCAAACACTTTGTAAATTGACAAAGTGTACATCAGCATAGCTATCTGTACGATGGATTTATCAGCGTAGGTAATTGATTTTACTAATATTAACTAATTTGCCTATCGCGCAATCATTTAATCATAAAGTAATCATGTCTACCTGACTGGTGGCAACAGTTTATCCAGCGGTGCTTACTGCTACTGCATTTTTTAAGACGAAACGAGCATTTTATATGGCGAACGATATCAAACACCTGCGTAACATTGCAATTATTGCCCACGTTGACCACGGTAAAACCACTTTGGTTGATAAGTTATTACATCAATCTGGTACTTTTGGCGACCGTGCAAACATTGCGGAACGCGCAATGGATTCAGGTGATATTGAGCAAGAACGTGGTATTACTATTTTGGCAAAAAATACGGCCATCCGGTGGACAGATGACACTGATGGTACTGAATACCGTATTAATATCGTCGACACCCCAGGTCACGCCGACTTTGGTGGCGAAGTTGAACGCGTTATGTCAATGGTTGACTGCGTATTATTAGTTGTTGACGGTGTTGATGGTCCAATGCCACAAACGCGTTTTGTCACTCAAAAGGCGTTTGAGCAAGGTCTAAAACCGATTGTGGTTATTAATAAGATCGACCGTCCTGGTTCACGCCCTGATTGGGTAATGGATCAAATCTTTGATCTATTTGATAATTTGGGTGCTACTGACGAGCAATTAGATTTCCCAGTGGTTTATGCATCTGCCTTAAACGGTATTGCTGGTTTGGAAGCAGATAATTTAGCGGATGACATGACGCCGTTGTTTAAAACCATCGTTGATGTGGTACAGCCACCGCAAGTCGATGCAGATGCACCTTTCCGCATGCAAATTTCTAGCCTTGACTATAACAGCTTCGTTGGCGTTATCGGTATTGGCCGTATTCAGCGCGGTAAAGTTAAAACCAATACGCCTGTGACTGTCATTGATAAAAATGGTAAAACGCGTAACGGTCGTATCCTAAAAATCATGGGTTATCACGGTCTTGAGCGTATTGAAGTAGACGATGCGCAAGCGGGCGATATCGTTTGTATTACCGGTATTGATGCGCTAAATATTTCAGACACCATTTGTGACCCTAACCATGTTGAAGCATTGCCAGCATTGACTGTCGATGAGCCAACGGTATCGATGAACTTCCAAGTGAATAACTCACCATTTGCGGGCCGTGAAGGTAAATTTGTGACGTCACGTAATATTCGTGAGCGTCTTGAGCGTGAATTGATTCACAACGTGGCACTACGTGTAGAAGATACCGAGTCTCCAGATAAATTTAAAGTATCAGGTCGTGGTGAGCTGCATTTATCAGTATTGATCGAAAACATGCGCCGCGAAGGTTTTGAGCTTGGCGTATCAGGTCCAGAAGTTATTGTGAAAGAAGTGGATGGCAAGCTACAAGAACCATATGAAAACGTTGTTTTTGATATTGAAGACGCGCATCAAGGTCCAATTATGGAACAAGTCGGCTTGCGTAAAGGCGAGATGACCAATATGGAGCTTGATGGTAAAGGTCGTATGCGTATTGAAGCGACTATGCCTGCACGTGGTTTGATTGGTTTCCGTTCAGAGTTTTTAACCTTGACCTCGGGCACTGGTATCATGACTTCAAGCTTCTCACATTACGGTCCACAAAAGATTGGTGATGTTGGTGGTCGTTCAAACGGCGTATTGGTTTCTATGGCCAATGGTGTTTGCTTAGGTTTCGCTCTATTTAACCTACAAAAACGTGGTAAATTGTTCGCTGAGCCACAGCTTGAAGTTTACGAAGGTATGATTGTTGGTTTGAACTCTCGTAATGATGATATGGTTGTGAACCCAACGACTGCTAAACAGTTAACCAACGTCCGTGCCAGTGGTACTGATGAAGCGTTGACGCTGACGCCAGCGGTTAAATTTACCCTTGAGCAAGCGCTTGAATTCATTCAAGATGACGAATTAGTAGAAGTAACGCCAAAAGCCATACGTCTGCGTAAGCGTTATTTGACTGAAAATGAACGTAAGCGTCATGGTCGCAAGAAAAACGCTTAATATCGATACGTAAATTACTTGGTAATTTATATTTTCAATATTAAAAAAGCACTCAAAGCTAATGGTTCATGATTGGCTTTAATATTGAAAATTAGCAGTATAAGGTGAGCAGAGTAAAGTTCACTTTATATTGCTTTTTTTTGTGCTTGGTTTTCATATATAATAAAAATGATCTAATCAATGAGTGTTATTTATTTAGACAGGTTTAAAAAATCAATATCGGAAAATTTGGTTCATCATCTATATGATAATTAATTAAACTTTCAAGGAGTGACATCATGAGTATGGTATCTGAGTTTAAGGAATTTGCTTTAAAAGGTAACGTAATGGACCTAGCAGTCGGAGTCATCATTGGTGGCGCTTTTGCGACTATTACGACTTCTTTGGTTGAAGACATTATTATGCCTATCGTTGCTTTTATTGCCGGCGGCGAAATTAATTTCAAAAACATGTTTTTTATATTAGGTGATGCGCCTGAAGGTGTGGCCATGACTTATGATGCACTCAAGGCAGCAGGTGTACCAGTGTTGGCTTATGGTAGCTTTATCACAGTATTGATTAACTTCCTAATTTTGGCGTTTATCATCTTTATGATGGTCAAAATGGTAAATAGATTACGTCGTAAAGATGAAGTGGAAGAAGCGGTGAAAGGACCGTCAGAAGAAGTACAGCTGCTGCGTGAGATTAGCGCTAAACTTGGTAACTCTAATATTTCAAAATAAGATTATGTCATTTACTTGCGGTAATAAAAAAAGCTAACAAGAAGTTAGCTTTTTTTATTTTAATCTAAGAACGGTTAAATTCGATGATTATTTTATTATTTTATAACCTAAGGCCTAACTACCACATAGTCATTGGTATTAATCAAGATTTCTGAAGGACCATCGACTACAATGCGGACGACATTATTGTCAACGACTTGCGACTTATAATAGTTGTCTTCGGCAACTGTACAGCCTAGGCAGCGTCCCATGGCATCCCAAGGTTCAACGAATAATTTCTGCTGTGCTTGGTCGGCGTTACCGCCGATAAGCGAGAAGGGCAGACTGACAAGATAAGCGGCAGTGCCTGCCACAGCGGTCACCAGCTGTAATGGTTTACCGACAATAGTATCAACGACCATCGTTTCATAAGAGGGGCCAAAATCCGTTTCATCAATTTCTATCGCGGCTAGAGCGGGCTGCATGCCAGCAAAAATCAAGCTTATGCTTGCCATCATGGTAAGTAGTTTATATTTAGCTGTGCGTTTCATTTTAGCTGGAGCGCTCATGATGATATCCTAAAACTCATAAAAAATATGGTTCATAGCTGCTGCTATTTTCATATAGAAATAATGCGACAACGATAGATATTAATAAGTATTCTTAATATCTTGCTTATACAAATACCTTGCACTATAAAAGACAGTATCAGCCCTATTAAAGCAAGATGTAAGTTAATAAGCAACAAAAATGCGCAGAATATCTTTATCTGCAAAAAATATTTCGAGTATATAGCTTCAGAACTGTACAGACTTTTTAAATCTTTATTTTGGAGCTATTTAGAAAATGCATCATTCGGTAGGCTGACAGTTAGGACAGAAGACACTGGCACGCCCATTTAACTTAATATTTTCTAATAGCGTATCGCAATGCGGACAGGTTTCGCCCTGTCTACCATAAACATTTAATGTTTGCTGGAAGTAGCCGGTTTGACCGCTGGCAACGGTAAAATCGCGTAATGTGGAACCACCTAGCGTGATGGCCTTTTTTAAAATGGCTTTGATATGCTCAACCAAGATAACTATTTGCTCATGAGATACTTCATTAGCTGGTGTTGCCGGATGAATACCTGATAAATAAAGGCTTTCAGTTGCATAAATATTACCAACGCCAACAACCACTTGCTGCTCCATAATTACTGATTTAATCGCGCGCTTGATAGGCTGCTTGCTATTGGTTTTGTGAGCTATGTTGTTATCCGAGGTTTGGTTTGGATTGTCCAAGCGCTGAATTAAATGATATAAGTAATCAGCGGTAAAGTCTGCTGATAATGGCTCGGGACCCAAATGATCTAAAAGCTTAGAACCGTAATCTTTAAACCATAGCACTGAGCCAAATCGCCTCGGATCATAATAATGTAGCTGTGTTTGGCTATTATCATCGCCGCTAAATGTTACCACTAAATGGTCATGTTTACGTTTATCGGTGCCATGGCTGTGTTGCTGTAAGCTACCCGACATACCAAGGTGAATCAAAAGTTGGCGCGGTGTTAAGCTATTTGGCTGAATAGAAGCGTTGGTATTAACAGAAGTGAGCGGTATAAAATTTAGGATTAAATACTTCGCTCGGCGCTCGACACTGTCCAAAGTATAATCAACCAGTTGGTTTAAATCATCGGGCATCGACCAGCGTAGCTTTGGTTGAAAAACTTTGACATCGACCACTTGTTGACCTAATAAAGGTGTCAGGCTGGTTTTGGTGGTTTCTACTTCCGGCAACTCAGGCATAGTATTTTTTATCAGACTCTATTATATATAAAGGTTATTTACAAAAATTTTAAAGTTTAAGCTATCAAACAACAGCACGGCGAGCATGCAAGATACCATGTTGCTGCTCGAGCTTGGCCAGTAACTTAGACAAATGTGCCAGCCCTGAAACTTCAACATGAAACTTTAAAAAGGCGATATTGTCATCGTTACTGAGCGTTTCAACCTGACGAATATTGACGTTTTCTTTATCAATAATTTGGGTCAAATCACGCAGTAGCCCGCGCCGGTCATAGGCTTCGACATGGATATCTACCGGCTGATAACGACCAGCTTTAACTGTCCAAGCGGCTTCAATTTCGCGCTCAGGATCCCGTTCAATCAAGCGTAGGTACTCGGGACAACCGCGGTTATGCACGCTGACGCCGCGCGATAAAGTAATGTAGCCTGCGATAGGTTCACCGTGGACAGGATGGCAGCAGCCCGCTAAATTAATCTCGATATTATCCAAACCATCGATACGAATTTTATAAGCGTCAAGTTTCCCCGCATTTCTTGTATCGATACTTGGGGTGAAATCTTCCTCAGGTTTTTCAGGCTCTAAATCTAACTGGCGAGAAATGTGACTGGTCAACTGATTAAGACTGATATCACCCGTGACCAAACCAACCACGATATCATCGGTATTATTGACGTTAAAATGCTGGATATAATCGTTTAAATCAATACTGTTTGGGTGCACCGATAAGCGCTCAAGCTCTTTACTGAGCATTTGGCGACCTATCTCGATATTTTTATCGCGGTCTTGCTTATTGAACCATTGACGCAGTTTTGAGCGCGCGCGGTTGGTATGAATATAACCGAGCGAGGCGACTAGCCAATCGCGATTGGGTTCACGCGAGGCTTTGGTGATAATCTCAACTTGTTCACCCGTTTTTAACTGGTAAGTCAGCGGCACATAGCGCTGATTGACGCGCGCCGCTTGCGCTCGGTTACCGACTTGCGTGTGTACATAATAAGCAAAGTCCAGTACAGTGGCACCTTTTGGTAATTCTGTAATATCGCCATCACGACTAAAGATATAAATACGCTCGAGCTCATCAAAATCAACCAACTGCTCATCATCGTCGAACTCGATTTCTTCTAATTCTTCGCCGGTCAGTAATGCTGAGCGCGGCTGATTGCGCGTTTCGTTATTAATCGATAAGAGCTGACGTAATGAGCTGATTCTTTGGTTAAGGTAATTGTCCTTTTTATTTTTTAGCCCTTCTTTATAATTAACATGCGCACACATGCCAAGCTCGGCTTCAAAGTGCATTTCTTGGGTGCGAATTTGTACTTCAAGCGATTTATTTTCGGCAATAACGGCGGTATGAAGCGAGCGATAACCATTTGATTTTGGATTGGTAATATAATCGTCAAATTGCTCAGGGATATAGCGCCATAAACCGTGTACCAAGCCCAACACGTGATAGCAATCTGAAGGATTATTGACCAAGACCCGTAGCGCACGAATGTCATACAGCTGATCAAAAGATAAACCTTTGAGCTTCATTTTTCGGTAAATAGAGTAGATGTGCTTGACGCGGCCTGATACCTCGCCTTCGATACCCGCTTCCGCTAATGCTTCATTAAGCTTATCTTGGACGCGCTGGATATAGGATTCACGTTCGCTGCGTTTTTCTGATAACAGTTTGGCAATTTCTTTATAACGTTCTGGCGCCAGATAGCGAAAGGCTAAGTCTTCTAGCTCCCATTTTAATTGGGCAATGCCCAGTCTGTGAGCCAATGGCGCATAAATGGTCATAACCTCACGCGCGACCCGATATTGTCGTTCTTCACCAGAAAAAGTCAGTTCGCGCATGGCAAAGGTACGCTCAGCCAATTTAATCAGCACCACGCGTACATCGTTGGTGACTGAGATGAGCATGCTATAAATGTTGGAGAGCTGATCACGCTGATTATTAACGAAATGGTCTTCTAAGCGCTTATTGCTTTCGATGATTTCCGACAGTTTTCCCATTGCCAAGGTATCTTTAACCAAGGTTGAGATATCGGCACCGAATTTTTTTTCAATTTCCGCGAGGCTAATAATCGATTTGCGGGCGCTACGATAAAGCATCGCGGCGACAAGCGCATTTTCATCTTGATAAAGGTAAGTCAAGATATCGGTCATGGCAATACCGGTGACGTAAGCGCCTGAACGCTCAGATTCGCTGGTATTCATGTGACTGCGGATAAACTCGCAAGCGCTAGCAAGATTGGGCACAGACTCTTGCCCGATACGCTTGGCAACATTATCCAGCCAAGTAGGGACGTCGATATTTATCTGATCTAAATCAATGGCTTCTAGTTCTTGTGCCGAAAGCGCATTGGCATCATCCAGCAGTTGATTATCTAAATACTCATCTTCGAGGTTGGGGTCATGGCTGTGATAAGCATACTGCGCGGAGCGATCAAAGGTGGTATGCAGTTTATGAGTGGACAGCTGATATTTGATATCGTGTGGAATTTGGGCATAGCTATTGGCAGACTGATGAGAGCGTTGGCTCGCGACCAGTTGTGCGGCCAATGTTGCGCTATCGGCTTGCGTGGTTTGTCCATCTACCAGCGGTAGCCCTTCACGAATTTTTACCATAGCCCACTCCTCTTAGCTATTCTAAATTGATTAAAAGCCCATTTACCAACCACACTTTTAGGTTTCCATAGGTAAAGTGTCAGCTATAAATCAATTCAGCCGCTAAAAAATCCATTTTTAGCAGCTATAAATGACAGACATAAATAATATATAAAGCGCTGAGTAAGGATAAAGAATACTCACGATATCTTGTTGAAGAAAGTCTAAATATATTGGCTGTTATTATCTCATTTCATAATGACAAATCAAGCAAGGCTCTGTAATGATAATGTCGCTTTCGATAACATAACGCCTGTTTAACCCTGGCATTTAAGCCACTTTATCTAAAGTAATAGGGTCAAAAAGGTTGTGCTTATTTATACCTGTCATACGTTGTTTTCATACTATAGCGTAGCGTGTGTTAAAATACGCTGCGCTAAAATATATTTTTTTAAACCTCTTGTTTTAAAATATCAGCACTACTACAGCTGACGCTAAACTGCAACTTTCTCAAAGCGCGCAATAGATTCGACGTGACCGGTATGACAGAACATATCCATCACGCCTGCATGCGTCAAACGATAGCCTTGCTCTAACAAAGCTTTGGTATCGCGGGCGAGGGTAGCAGGGTTACAAGAGACATAGACAATACGCTCGGCATTGAACTTTGGCAGATACTGCATAATCTCCCAAGCGCCCGAACGCGGTGGGTCAATGAGTAGCGCGTCAAAGCCTTGATTGGCCCAAGGTTTATCGGTGCAATCTTGCGTTAAATCTTGGCTATAAAAATCCGTATTAGTAATACCGTTACGGCGTGCATTATCGGCCGCGCGAGCGGTCATGGCTTCACTGCCTTCGACACCAACCACCGCGCCAGTTTCGCCGACCAAACGCGCGAGTGGTAAGCTAAAGTTACCCAAACCACTGAACAAATCGAGCACCCGCTCGCCCGCTTTTAAGTCTAACAAATCACAAGCAAGCTTGGTCATTTGACGATTGACCGATAAATTAACTTGAGTAAAGTCGGTCGGAATAAATTCAAAGGTCAAATCATACTCAGGCAATTGATAATACAAGCGCCCAAACTGCTCAGTCATATCGTCATTGTCACTCAAGGCAATACGCTGAATGCTATCGGCGCCTTTTGATTGTAAATAGAGCTGCCAATTGCGCGCTGCGAAAAAGGTTTTTAATTTTTCAATATCGGCATCTGATAATGGTGCCAAATTACGTACAATCAGTGCAACCGGTTGATTACCATCAGGTAGCTCTGGTAGCGCTTCGCCCATGGCTAATTCAAGCTGAGCAATCTTGTCACGACTCTCAAGCGTGCTGATAAGCGCTTTTAGATTCTCAATCTCAAAACCAATACGTGGGTCTAAGATATGGCACTCATTTAATTCCGCTAAGAAGTTACTTGAGCGCTCACGGAAACCAACCAAGGCGGTTTCTTTTTTGGCGACATAACGCACGCCGAGTCGCGCTTTGGTACGGTAACCTAAGCGATCACCAACCACGGGCGCGAGCCAGTGATCGGGCTCGACATTGGCTTGATGCATAAGCAATTCAGCAAGCACAGATTGCTTAAAGTTGATCTGACCATCGGGCTGCCAATGTTGCAAGCTACAGCCACCGCAAACACCGAAATGCGGGCAGGGCGCTACTGCGCGCTCAGGGTTTGGATTGGCAGTAATGCTCACCGCATCGCCTTCTTCAAAACTGCTACGGCTATTGGTGATTTTGACTAAGGCGCTTTCACCGGGTAGCGCAAAGCTGACAAAAATCTTTTTGCCATGTTTGTCTTCGATATGACCGTCGGCTTCACCGAAACCATTGCCATAAATAGCAACACCGCGACCATCATGCGACAAGCCATCTATTTTAAAGGGTAATGGCTCAGCATCTTTTAAACGGCGACGGGTTTTTGACGAAGGCTTGGATTTTTTCTTACTTGGCGGCATAGTAATGGTCTGAGTCTCGTTAGGCTGTTGGTTGGCGTTTAGAGTGGTAGAATCTTTTGGGTCGGTGGGCTGCATAAACCTGCCTTAATAATAAATAATAAGCAATAAAGGGTAAATAACTAAAAATGAGGGAGCCGTTGTCGTTAAGATGTCTAGTGTGGCGCAGGCGCCGAGGACCAATCAGCAATAAACTCATGATGGCGAGGACTGCCATCTGCTTGGGTATAACTTGCTAAATAATCACGACTTTGCTGCTGCCATGCCTCAAAATCTGCTGAGGACAATTGCCCTGTCAATCGCAGCCAGCGCAAATAAATCAGCCAAGTATTCATCACATCAGATTCGCAATATATTGACAACGTTTGCCAATCACCATTGCTCACCAACTCGCCAACCATACTGCCATCGACATCGGTTTTACCGGGCAAGCCATAAAGACTGGCGACGATATCCATGGCTTCGCGGCGGCTGGCACCGTATTGGCTAAATCTGTCCATCAAATCAAGATGACGACTGTGGAAGCGATTAACGTAATTATCAAAGCGCATGTTTTTGATACGCTCGCCTTCTTCAAATAACCACGGCGCCGATAAGTCATACTGCATCGCGCGATAAATAAGCACCGGGATATCAAAGCCTGAACCGTTCCAACTAATCAGCTGTGGCAGCTTTTCAAGGTCACTGAACGCGCGAAAAAACTTGCTCAGTATGTCTTTTTCGCTAAACTTATCGGCGGTCAAAGAAAACAGGGAAAATTTGCCGTCTTTAATATAGAGCGCAGAGATACAGACAATACGCTGCAAGGGCAAACGCATAAAATCGTGACTTGCTTCTTGGACACGCAGCGCTGTCAATGCGTTTAAAGCATCGGCATCATTTAGCTCAGCCAACTGCGGATAGATACGGCGGGCAGCCTCGGTATCGGCAACCGTTTCAATATCAAAGACCAAGATAGGTCTGGACGAAAGGGCGTTTGACATAAATAATCCTGCCTATTTATAAGCTTATGGGGTGGCGTTATCCGTGCTGTCGTCAGCGTCATTCACATTATATAGGCCCGTCGATAAATAACGATCACCGCGATCGCAAACGATAAAAGCAATCACGGCATCAGGATTTGCTTTTGCGACTTCGGTAGCGGCCCATGCCGCTGCACCTGATGACACACCAGCAAAAATGCCTTCAGTTTTCGCCAATTTACGCATATAAACTTCAGCGACCCGCTGATCAACATCCATGATCTCATCAACCAAATCTGCTTCAAAAATACCAGGCATATAAGCGGCAGGCCAGCGGCGGATGCCAGCGATAGATGCTTCTTCGTCAGGTTGTAGACCGATGACTTTAATGTCAGGGTTTTGCTCTTTAAGATATTGCGCAACGCCAGTGATAGTACCTGTGGTGCCCATCGAGCTGATAAAATGGGTGATTTTACCGTCCGTTTGCGCCCACAGCTCAGGGCCGGTGGTCAAATAGTGCGCTTGTTTATTATCAGGATTGTTAAACTGATCGAGTACAATACCTTTACCGTCGGCTTGCATTTGTAGCGCCATATCACGCGAAGCTTCTATGCCTTCGTCGACCTCGATAAGCGTCGCACCATAAGCGGCCATCGCATCTTTACGCTCTTGAGTCGAGTTGGTTGGCATAAACAGGGTGATTGGATAGCCACGCATCGCCGCCACCATCGCCAAAGCAATGCCCGTATTGCCGCTGGTCGCTTCAATGAGCATATCGCCAGGTTTAATATCACCGCGCTGCTCAGCTTGATAAATCATATTAAATGCCGGACGGTCTTTTACCGAGCCAGCAGGATTATTGCCTTCGAGTTTGGCGAGCAATACCGCGCCATTGGCAATCTGCTCTTGCTCAGGCAGGCGATTTAATTTGACCAAAGGCGTCTTACCCACGCAATCGGCAAGGTCAGTGATTTGCGTAATAAAATTGGCGTTTGACTGGGCCGTAGCGGACATAAGGTATCCTTATCGATTATTAGTTTTTTAATAGGCGCTGTTTAAATAGCAGGTCAGTACTTGATGACCGTTAGGGATTGATTGTGGTCAATAAAAAGTTGCGTCATTATATCATTTTGTTTTCGCCTGCGCTTAATGCATAAATTTTTATTGAGGATAAGCAGTGTACTTATCTGCATAAACAAATAGGCATGAACAAAATACGAAAAGCTGACCCTTTAGTAATCGCCTTTGAACAATAAAAGCGAAAGAGCAAGTGAGGCAATAAAAGTTTGCCAAGGAATGGTTAACCGCACTCGTTAGAATCCTGCTAAGATAATCGCAAGTCATTTTTGATGGCTTATCTTTAATGCTTAATCAATAATGAATACCTAAGCGCACCGTACAGTGTTTATCAATAATAGTATTCATCAGTAATAATATTTAGCGCTAAAATCAGTGGAGAATAAACCCAGCATGGCTTACAAAAAACGTTTTGATACCAGTAGTGCTTATGGTCAGCTGATTATATTGGTGTTTTTGCCGATTTGTTTATTGGCAGCAGTCGGTGGCATTTTGGTATTTTACGAAACCATGCGCGCCAGTAATTCAGAACAAGAGGCGTTAGCAGAGGCGGTACTGATTCGTTATACGCCAACGATTGCGGAGCTGGTTCCTGAGTTATTAGAGCAACAGGAAGACAATAGCGATGATAAAAATAAGGCAGCGGACAACCCGCAAGCGGCGCTAGCGGCCTTAGAAGATATTCAAGATAGGCTCGGACGTATGCAGTCCGAGCAGCATGTCCAGCGTATTGCAATTATCAATCAAAATAATGAAGTGCTGGCAAGCGTCGGTTATGGCACTGAGGAAGCTTGGCCGCTGATAGAATCTGCAGAGCGTTTTTTATCGCAACAACCAACGCCCATTGGCACCGCTTACGGCAGTAGCTTGGGAGAATTTGACGGGCAGCAATTGTGGCTTATGATTGATATGGATAATGAGCCACTTTATATTGCCCGTTATCGTATCGCTATGGCGCTCGCGATTACGGGTTTATTTACGATTTTAATTTTGTTATTGAGCTTAAATATTTACTCAAAACGTTGGATTGCGCCAATTTACGAGCTGCGTTTGCAATTACAACGTACCCATGTCGACAATCTTTATCAGCCTATTCCGGTCGAATCAAATGGCGAGCTGAATTTATTGCAGCAAGATCTGGTCAGGACGTTACGCCGCCTACATGCCAGCTTCCAAGATTTAAAAGATCATGCCGAGCAGACCGAAGATGATTTGCGCTTGGCATTTGATGAGATGGAAATGCAGAATATCTCTATCCGTAATGCGCGCGATGCGGCGATTTCAACCAGCCAAGCAAAATCGGCATTTTTGGCCAATATCAGCCATGAATTACGTACACCGTTAAACAGTATTGATGGTTTTATTAATTTGCTGGCGCGGCACGGTGAGCTCAACCCTGAACAAGATTTGTACGTGCAAACCATCCGTAAATCGTCAGCGCATCTGTTGGCGCTCGTGAACGATGTCTTGGATTTCTCTAAAATTGAAGCGGGTAAATTGGTCCTTGATCGTCATGAGTTTGACCTTTATGACACCATCTATGACGTGGTCGATATGCTATCGCCGGTCGCTGCTGAAAAAGGTCTGCGCATGGCGGTATTGTTTTATAACGACGTGCCGATGCGCATCAACGGCGATGCGTTGCGCCTTAAGCAAGTACTGACCAATATCGTCGGTAATGCGATTAAATTTACCGATAGTGGCGATGTGGTTGTACGCGTGAGCTTGGATGATCATCGCGACAATTATTTGATGATTAGTGTGCAAGACAGCGGTAAAGGCATTTCTTTATCAGATCAAAAAATGCTCTTTCAAAGCTTTAGCCAAGGCGATCCGTCGATTACGCGGCAATACGGCGGTACCGGTTTGGGTTTGGTCATCTCCAAGCAATTAACGCGACTGATGGGCGGCGACATTGGCTTTTATGACAATGTGCAAGAAAACATCTCTAATCAAGGAGCGACGTTTTGGTTTCGAATGCCAGCCCATGTCGATGTCTTGGAAGCGGCAACTGGGCAAACGATTGAATTGCCAGTGCTCGCGCCACTTGCCAGCGATACAGACGAGTTTAATGTGCTGGTCTGGATCAATCATACCGCGTCGATTCAGGTGCTCAAAGCCAGCTTACAACACTTACCGATCACCCTAACCCAAGCCAATTCTTTACCGGGTGTGCTTGAGTCGCTTAAAGAGCGCGGCAATTATTGGGATTGGGTCATCGTTGATGACGATACCCAAGACGATATGATGGCGCTACTCAAACAGATTCGCCTGCACTATCAAGGAAAGCTGGCGGTATTTGGCTATCAAGTTGCCGCCGACCAAGCACTGCTCAATCGTTATCATGCCAATATTTTGTATGAGCCATTGGATAAAAGACAGCTCTATGCCATGCTTGATACGCAGAAACGCAGCGCCCCGAGTGGCGTTCAAGAGCCGCGCTGGAAGGGCGTGACCGTCTTGGCTGTCGACGACCATCTGCCAAACTTGTTGGTGCTTGATGCGCTGCTAAGTGAACTTGGTATCCATGTCATTACCGCCAGCAGCGGTTTTGATGCGATAGAAATCATCAGTAAACAGCAAACTAAGCATATCAAAACTGCTAAAGCTGACAGTCAAAGTCTGTCGAAAAAGACCCAGATATCTAAAGCCGAAGCGCGTGATGATGCTAGTAAATCGGCGGTTAACTCGTTACATCTTGACGATGCTACGACGGATGATAAAGGCAATGCGGCACATAAAAACAGTATCGATTTGATATTTATGGATATTCAAATGCCGCGTATGTCAGGGCATGAAGCAGCGCGGCAAATCCGTAATATCGAAACCCCTGATCATCACATTCCGATTATCGCCTTAACGGCCCATGGCTTAGCCGATGAGCGCGATAAGCTGATTGCGAGCGGCATCAATGATTATGTCGGCAAGCCTATTAGCCAGCCACAGTTACTACAAGTGCTGCAAAAATGGCTTGGTCGTACCGATTCAGTGCCGCCATTAACCACTATTCATAGCGATAACTTGTACAGCGCTGACTTACAAAATGGGGTAAATCAAAACGCCTTGACGTCTTACGCAGATTTGACAATGCCAACCTATCCTTTGCTCAAAGATAACGAGGATAATCATATCGCCAATACAAGTTCTGATAATAAAGTGAAGAGTCCGGCAAAAATTACCCGTCCTTTATCACTGAAGAAAATCCGCGATAACTATTTGCGTGACAGTCAGCCTCGTGAAGATTATAGACGCGAAACCCAGTCACGTTACGAGAAACCACGCTATGAAAAGCCACACTATGAGAATCTGCATTATCAAGGGCAGGGGCAAGCACCCTTATCTTATCTGCCTTATCAAATGCCAGAGCGTGCTAAAGATGAGCAAGCAGTAAATACTGCACACGGGCAAAGTAGTACGGACTTGGGCGCAAATGCCCTTGATACCTCGGAGATTTTAAATTGGCAAGATGCGTTGACGCGCTCAGCCAATAAACCCGATTTGGCTGCCAAGCTCATCATTATGATGCTCGATACCATCAATGATGAAAAGCAAGCATTGATGCAGGCATGGGACACTCGTAACCGTAGCGCGCTGGCGCAAATTGCCCATCGTATCTTAGGTGGCAGTCGTTATACCGGCGTGCCGCAGCTACGTCAAGCCAGCCAAGACTTAGAAGATAAATGCTTATTAAATATTCAACATACCACGCCGGCTCAGTTTGCGATGTTAGAGCCTTATTATGAAGCGTTATTGACGGCGTTAAACAATCTACAAACACTGGATTTATCGGCGTATCCGCAGCTTAATTATCATCGTCTAAGTGAAAATGATATGACGTGGAAAATGATTTAAAGCTGATAATCATAAAACCACTGAGTATAAACGATACCCTAGTAGTCAGTTATTGATAAGGAAGGGCGAGTGCAAGGCTGTTAATATTAATCTGAGTACCAACATTCCAGTTGTTTTATTTATTATTAAGGATGACTATGCACGCTATTGCCACTTACCAGTATGAGACATTACAAGTCAGCGCCACCGACAATATAATAACGGTGACTATTAATCGACCGGAAAAAAAGAACGCTATGAGTTTTAAAGTGGTGCAAGAGTTGATTGCGGTCGCAGGGCGCATCAGTAAAGATAAAGCGGTACGCGCGGTGATTCTTGACGGCGCGGAAGGCACTTTTTGTGCTGGTATCGATTTGGGCGATTTAAACCATCCTAAAAACCAAGCGTTTGCGCTATGGGAGCTGGTTAAACCTTGGCAAAGTCTCTTTCAACGCGTCTGCTTGGTTTGGCGTGAAGTGCCTGTACCAGTGATTGCTGTTTTAGAAGGCTATTGTATTGGCGCGGGCTTACAACTGGCGCTAGCTTGTGATGTGCGTATCAGCCATCCTGAGTGTAAATTGTCTATTATGGAAGCTAAGTGGGGGCTCGTACCTGACATGGGCTTAACGCAATCAGGGTTTGGCGTCGTACGCGCTGATGTCTTAAAGGAGCTGGCAATGACCGCGCGTACCGTCAATGCCGAGGAAGCCCAAGCACTTGGCTTGGTCAGCCATTGTAGTGAGACGCCGCTTGAGCAGGCGCAAAAGCTTGCCACCGAGTTTGCTGAGCGCTCACCCGATGCAGTGCTGGCAAGCAAGCGCGTTATCAATGCGATGTTCCAGCAGCCAGCTACAACGCTATATAAAGAAAAATTTTGGCAGTTAAAAATGATGTTTGGTCGCAACCGTAAACTGGCGCTTAGAAAAGCCAAACAAGCCAGTACCGCTTTTGGCAAACGTCAATTTCGTTAAAAAATCAGCCATATTTGGCCACTGTATTTGAGTGAGATAGGTCTATTTTATTCACATCAAGCATCTATTGAATTACAAGCAGATAGTGCAATATAGCACTATCTGTTTTTTTATCTGTTTACGTTGCTGTGTTTGCGTTGCTGCTTGTTTATAGACGGTATTTTTAAAAGGCTTGTTTTGCAATAAAAGTCGATTAAAATTACCCAACAAACCACGTATCAATAATAAAATAATCCTTCCTCT
The DNA here is from genome assembly GCF_001652315.1 of Psychrobacter sp. SHUES1. Lineage (NCBI taxonomy): Bacteria > Pseudomonadati > Pseudomonadota > Gammaproteobacteria > Moraxellales > Moraxellaceae > Psychrobacter > Psychrobacter sp. SHUES1. Next base: position 16,395 of record NZ_LXWA01000020.1, read on the forward strand.
ATCATATGGTCTCATTATGTCTGCTCCAAAACCCTCCCTGCCCAATAAACCCAATGCTGCTGACCGAGTGCGCTCTGCTGATTTGCCCGTTGCATGGATTATGATGCTTGGGCTTATCGTGGCAGTCGGGCCATTATCGATTGATATGTATTTGCCAGCATTGCCATCTATGGCAGAGGATTTTGGCGTATCGACCGCCTTTATGGCCAACTCTGTGCCAGCCTATTTTCTTGGTTTAGTATTTGGTCAGCTGTTTTATGGCCCCTTTAGTGATCGCGTCGGTCGCGTCAAACCGTTATATATGGGCATGATTTTATATGTGATTGCCTCGATTGTCTGTGCGACGACCGATAATGAATACGTATTGTTTATCGGTCGAACCTTTCAGGCGCTCGGCGCGTGCGTGGGAGCGGTTGTGACGCGTGCGGCAATACGTGACCGCCTGACTGCCAAACAAACCGCCAAAGCTTTTTCTATTATGATATTGGTCATGGGCTTAGCGCCGATATTAGCACCATCGCTTGGTGCTTTATTTTTAAAGTTCTTTAGTTGGCATTCTATTTTTTGGTTTTTGGCGGCTTTTGGGGCGTTAAATTTATTACTGACCAAGTTTTTCTTCTTTGAAACCTTGACTGAAGAAAACCGTAATGTGCGTCCTGCCAAAGAAGTGCTCAGTCAATATTGGGATTTATTAAAAGACCCGACCTTTAACTATCCAGCGATAGGCGGTGGTTTATTAATGGGCGCGATGTTTGTCTATATCAGCTCAGCTTCTGAATTAATCATGGATACCTATGGCGTCTCGGCCACGCATTTTGGTTGGCTATTTGGGATGAATGCGGCAGGGTTCGTAGGTTTGACCCAGCTGAATCAATGGCTGACTAATCGTTTTCGTATTTTAAGTATTCTACGATTTGGGGCAATGATGCAGGTCACCTCAGCCGCCGCGCTATTTGTAACCGGTATTATTTTTGGTACGGATGCATGGTTGCCGCTGGTTTTAGCTTGTATTTTCTTTTGTATTGCGGGCTTGGGCCTGACACAGCCAAACGCCTCGGCGATTGCCCTTGCTTTTCAAAAACGCCGTGCGGGTATGGCCAGTGCTTTGCAAGGCTCGTTGATGTTTTCGGTCGGTATTTTTGGTGGTTTATTATTAAACTTATTCCCTCTTAATCCTGTGTTAAAAATTGGTATTGCACTCTTTGTACTCATGAGTTTGGGGGCGTATTTAATTTGGCAGATAGACCGTGATTTGGATTTGGACACTGCGGAGTGATTGAAGGGTAGCGATGCATAATAGCGCTAGCAGTCGCTAAGCGTTATATGGTAAAATACAGCCCAGCTATTTTTATCATTCAGTATTATTCTGAACTTTCAAATCATAGCTCTATTTTTAAATCAACCCATCAAACAATGACACACACATCATGGCAAAAAATTGCTGGGTGTTTGGCGACTTGATTAATTTGCAAAAAAGTTAGTGCCGTTTCAATAAACGTTAAACATTAACCGTTAGCAAATGCGTGTCGCTAGATAGGCAGTTTTTGTGATGTGGAGGCATAACCCAACCAATAGGAATTTCACATGGCTTCAAACAATCCAACCAAAATCGAAATGCGCGACTTATTACAAGCCGGCGCTCACTTTGGTCACCAAACACGTTTTTGGAATCCAAAAATGGGTCCATACATCTTTGGCGCCCGTAACAAGATTCACATTATCAACTTAGAGCACACCGTAAAAGCGTTTAACGAAGCATTGACTTACGTAAACGGCCTAGCTGCTAAGAAAAACAAAGTATTATTCGTCGGTACTAAACGCGCAGCAAGCGGCGTTATCCGCGAGCAAGCACAACGTGCTGGCATGCCATACGTTGACCATCGCTGGTTAGGTGGTATGTTGACTAACTGGAAAACCCTACGTCAGTCAATCAATCGCCTAAAAGAGCTTGAAAAACAGTCTGAAGACGGTACTTTTGCTAAGCTGACTAAGCGTGAAGCATTAGAGCGTACTCGTGATATGGAAAAACTTGAGCGTTCATTGGGCGGTATCAAAGACATGGGCGGCCTACCTGACGCAATCTTCGTCGTCGACGTTGACCATGAAGCAATCGCTATCAAAGAAGCTAAAAATCTAGGTATCCCAGTTATCGGTATCGTTGATACCAACTCAAACCCAGATAACGTTGATTACATCATTCCAGCTAACGATGATGCTATCCGTGCTGTGACTTTGTATGTAACTTCTATTGCTGATGCGATTATCGCTGGTAAAGAATATGCGCAAACTCAAGCAGGCGGTAAAGCTGACCAAGCACAAGACGCTGAGCAAGCTCCTGCTACTGAAGCTGCAGCTGATGCGAAAACTGAAGAAGCAGCGACTCCAGCAGAGTAATGGCTAAGCGATAAGGTTTAACTTTGTAAGGATGCCTTGATAGTTTAGCTATTAGCAGTCATATAAGGTTATTAATCACATAAAGTTTATGGAAATCTATAATAGGCATGATGTAGTTTTACTCGTCATGCCTTATTATTAACGCGTCGAGCATCACTGACTTATTGCCAGAATGTCAGCGCGTTTAGATATCGTGCACTCCCTTACATAACAATACTCACCTACATCATAAAAGGTAACTCTTATGTCAGAAGTAAAAATATCTGCCAAAATGGTAAAAGAATTGCGTGACCGTACTGGTCTTGGCATGATGGAATGTAAAAAAGCGTTAGAAGAAGCAAACGGCGATGTCGAAGTTGCCATTGATAACCTACGTAAATCTGGTCAAGCGAAAGCGGCTAAAAAAGCAGGTAACATCGCAGCTGACGGTGCTATCATCATCGCTCAAGGTGACAACAAAGCATTCTTGCTAGAAGTAAACTGCCAAACTGACTTCGTTGCAAAAGATGAAAATTTCACTGCATTTGCAGAAAAAGTGGCCAATCTTGCCCTAGAAAACAATGTCACTGACGTTGCTGCTATCTCTGAATTGTCTTATAGCGATGAGCAAACCGTTGAAGAAGCGCGTGTATCTTTGGTACAAAAAATCGGTGAAAACATTCAAATTCGCCGCGTTGAAGTCCTAGAAGGCGCAAACATTGCTGCATACCGTCACGGCCTACGTATCGGTGTGGTCGTATCTTATGAAGGCGGCAGCGAAGAAACTGGTAAAAACCTTGCCATGCACATTGCAGCTTTCAACCCAGTTGCAGTAGATGACGAAAGCGTAGATGCTGATGTACTAGCACGCGAAAAAGACATCATCGAAGCCAAAGCGAAAGAATCTGGCAAGCCTGACAATATCGTTGAAAAAATGATCGAAGGTGGTTTGCGCAAATACCTAGACGAAGTAACCTTACTACGTCAACCATACGTTATGGACAATGAGAAAAAAGTTGGTGACGTATTAAAATCTGAAGGCGTAAAAGTCCTTGGTTTCAAACGTTTAGAAGTTGGTGAAGGCATCGAGAAGAAGCAAGAAGACTTTGCTGCTGAAGTTGCTGCCACGCAAGCGGCGAACAAGTAAGCTTTACATCATAAAAGCACATCGTATAGATATCAAAAAGCCCGTTATTCATCTAACGGGCTTTTTTGTGTCTGTGCATTTTAAAGGTTAATATTAACGTAGTGCTAAATAAGCGGAATTGGCATAGCTGGCGCTGTTGCTATTACTACTGGTACCGTAACTGACGTTTTGCACGCCGCCATTGGTAGTGCCCGTAGCGTTATTGGCATTCATGGTATTACCCGCTAGCGCTGAGTCGTTCTTATATAAGCTATGATAGCGGCTCATGACGCTTTTGACATAGTTGCGCGTTTCTTTAAACGGGGGTATGCCATTGTATTTATCGACGTTCCCTTCACCAGCATTATAACCTGCCACCGCAAACTCAACGTTATTATTAAAACGTTTCATCAGCCAAGCGATATATTTCGCTGAGCCTTCGATATTATCAGCAGGATTCCACGGATTACTGACATTAAAGCGGCGCGCCGTTGCCGGCATCAGCTGCATCAAGCCTTGCGCGCCAACAGGTGAGCGTGCATTGGGATTAAACGCCGATTCCGTATGCATCATGGCTTTCATAAGGCCAGGATCGATACCATGACGGGCAGCCGAGGCGCGGATATAACTGTCATAAGAGTTACGGCTGCCGCTACTACTCGCCGTGCTGCTACCGTAATCATTGCTATAGCTGCTGCCCGCATTGTAGGCGCTTGAGTCTTTATAGTAGGTGGTTTTTACTTTTTTATTAAATTTATCAAAATTACCGCTAGGATTGACGTTGGTAAGCAGAACTTGTCCGCCCTTGTCTTTATAAATATACATGTTTCCCGCTTGAGCGGCGATAGGCAAGCTAGATAAAGCAATGGCAGAGAGTAAAAGGGGTGACAAGCAGCGCGTCAGTAAAGGGGCAATAGTTATCATAGGTTTATCACTTTTTATTAAGTAAGAGCAAATTGCTTTGCCTATAAGCGCGTAAGGTTGCGCATCAAAGCGGTTATCGCGTCTGTAGGATCTTATAGCGCTCAAATAGGCTATCTACGAATTCACGTCTAACAAAACCACTTGCAATAGATACAAAAAATAATAGTTGCTTACTATAACACAAAATAAGTTTTTGCCACATCTGAATGTGTGCACGCGACGTCAAAAATCCATTTATTTTGTAAAAAAGCTGAATAAAATCAAGATAGTAATAAAGCGAGGGTAGTTAAGCAGTTTATAGCAGCAAGGTTTAAGACTTTGTTTTTGTCATAAAAATGATTAATAGATAACGTTAAAAATGCTAGCAAATATAATTAATGTAGGCGAAAAAAGCCCAGCAAGTAGGATGGGCTTTAAGAGTTTTGAACAGAAGGTAAAACATTTTAAACCGATAAGGCACTGATAAAAATAGGTACCCAAACAGCGGTGACTAAGCCATTGACCGCTAAGCCAAAGGCGGCATAGCGTCCGGCAGTATGGCTGATTTGCCATGCTTCTACGGTGCCAAATGCATGTGCTGCCAATCCTAGCGCGAGGCCTTTGGCGCGGTCGTCATCAATACCGCGAAATAAAAAGCGCGCTAAGGTTCCACCGATTAGACCTGAAACGATAATTATTAAGTTTGCTAATGCCAGCGGTGCTTTAATCAAATCGGCGACGCTCAGACCAATTGGTGTGGTCACTGAGCGGGTAGCAAATGCCAAAATGGTCTCGTGGCTAAGCGAAAATAAATAGGCCAATGACATGGGGAGCAAGGCGCCAACCACGCTCGCCAGTGCCACAATCATGGTTAGCTTTTTAACTGGTAAACCTTTAAAGTTCATCGCCGCCAATGGCACGGCCAATAATACTGTCACATAGCCTAATAAATGATCAAATACCGGTTTTGCCACGCTGTAATAATGATTGTAATCCCATTGTAAAATAAACAAAAACAGCAGTACTAAGACCAAAGCGGTGATAACCATCGGCAACCATGACAGCTTGCGCGCAAGGACACGGGCAATAACGTGGGCGGCCAAGGTTAATGCTATCGCAGCAAGGGTTGCGCTAAACACACTATCAAAACTCATAACGTTGCCTTATTAACAGAGCTTAATGCTGTCCCTTGTGCTTGTTGGTCATATTCATATTGTCATCATGACTGCCATCTGTATTGTCGCTATTATTAAGCGAGCGATTGGCAAGGATAGCCAATCCCCAAAGCGGGATAAGCGTACTGATAATCATAGTCAGCATCACGCCCCAAAACTCATCACCTAACGCAAATAGCAGCAAACCTGCACCGGCAGAAACGGGCAAAAAAGCAAAACCACTATCGACCAGTAAGGTGTTGCTTGCTTGGGTTAACCAATGCGGTAAACCTTTTATCACTCGCCAAACAATTAAAATAATAAACATCGTTAACAGGCCGACGATATTGGCTGCTTTTTCAATGCCCGCCCATTGGCAGACAACGACTGCTAACTCACGAACCACCACGACCATAATCAGCGTCAATATTAGCGCCATCCACAAAGGCGTGTTAGAAGTAGAGGTAGAGCTCATAAGCAATCCTAGCCAAGTCGGGTATAAAAAGGGAAATATGCTAAAAAAGAGAGTTTAATGCCAATGTGTTAACAAAAGCATGTCAATAAAAGCATTTTAGCAAAAGCTGATTATATAGGCAGTAGCCATACTAATAAAGCCTAAGCGCTAATTGCTGCTATTAAGCTGTTGTTAAATGTCTCGTATAGTGAGTGAAAAGTCATATCAATAAATCACGCACTGCTGATATCAATTTTTCTTGCTTGCTGTGGCTGCGCAGACAGAGGCTACAGAAAATTAATATCAGCAATACCGTCGCGTTTTTAGGATATTTTGACTATATAATAAATGTCGATTACCCCTTATATGCCAAAAATATAAAAAAGGATGCCATCATTTGATAGCGTCCTTTTTAACTTCATTCCGATTAAATAACTTTTGACGACGTTATTTAACTTTGCGAATCAGATGCTTCTGTAGCAGAGTTTAACGCTTCAAATTCAGCAAAAGCATCTTCTTCCTCTGCCGTTAAAGAGGCAGCTGCATCAATACTCTCATCTTTTTGCTCAAACTCTTCAAGTATCGGCATTAGCAATGTTGCTTGCGCTAACGGCAATACATCTAACGGCTTTAGATTGGCTTGTCCCAATAGCTGTTTGAGCCTATCGCTTGGCAAGCGAATGGTTAGGCGCTCATGACCGTTATCGTCATAGCTTTCTTCCAAAATCACGCCAAGCTCATACAAGGTGTTTTTAAATTGACCGGCGTTATACGGTAGGGTCAAATCAAAGGTAGTTAAGTTGCCCGTCAATAATTGCTGTACAGCAAGCGACAACTCTTCCATGCCTAGGTTTTGGCGCGAAGAAACATATACCCGATTTGGCTGACCTTCTTTTGCATAGCCAATGTGCGCCGGCTCATCGGTTAAGTCGATTTTATTATAAACATTCAGCACGGGCACATCGTTGTCAATCTCAGCAAGGACGTTTTTTACCGCTTGAATTTGCTCGTGCATGTCTTCGCTCGATGAATCAATGACATGTAGTAGTAAGTCGGCTTCTAGCGTCTCTTCTAAGGTTGCATGAAACGACTCGACCAACTCATGTGGCAAATGACGGACAAATCCCACGGTATCGACCAAAACCACGCGGCCAACTCCTTGCCAGTCAAGACGGCGCAAGGTCGGGTCAAGGGTGGCAAATAATTGGTCGGCGGCATAAATATTTTCATCGACCAAGCGATTAAATAGGGTAGATTTACCAGCGTTAGTATAACCGACGAGCGAGATGGTCGGGACGTCTGATTTTTGCCGACGCGCTCGACCTTGGGCACGGGTTTGGCGTACTTTTTCCAGTTTATTTTTCAACTGATTGACACGCACTTGTAATAAGCGGCGATCCGTTTCTAGCTGAGTTTCACCGGGTCCACGTAGACCAATACCCCCTTTTTGGCGCTCCAAATGCGTCCAACCACGCACCAATCGCGTTGATAGGTGGTTTAACTGCGCAAGCTCAACCTGTAGCTTACCTTCGTAAGTACGGGCGCGCTGGGCAAAAATATCCAAAATTAAGCCGGTGCGGTCAAGCACGCGGCATTGTACCAAAGCTTCGATATTACGCTCTTGCGATGGCGATAAATTATGATTGAAAAGCACAATATCAGCGTCGTATTCGCGCACCAATTCGGCTATTTCTTGTGCTTTACCGCTACCAACGAAATACTTGGCATCAGGACGCGCACGCGAGCCTGTAACCAGTGCCAAGCGATCAGCGCCTGCCGAATCTGCAAGTAGCTCAAATTCATTTAGATCATCGGGATCTTGAATTTGGCGGATGTCTAAATGGACGATAATGGCGCGCTCGCCACCTTCATGTCTTTCAAAATATTCCAAAGAGTATCACCTATTATTAAAGTAGATAAATCGCTATGACCGCTTCAATGAGTATCGATATAGCGTTCATATGACCCTCTATATGTGGTCTTATCATTTGATATTAAAGCGTATGTACACAATTAGCTACGTCTTTATGTTACAGCGTTTATAGGGAGATATTTTTATCTATAAAAATTTTAAGCTGAGACTATTAACAAAAGCCACTCATAATTCAGTGTACAAGTCATCACTGAGTAAATAAATTTTGTTATACTCATTGCCCTTGTTTACGAGATATAATCATACGTTTTTTAGGCAGCACTCTTTTAAGCATTAAGCTTTTTTAACACTAAGATGTAATAAAGCATTTTTAACCCATAAGTTTTTAATCACGAGGGATACAGATGAGCCAATCTAAGTCAGGCTTTTCACTCAAACAGCAATTAGGTCGCGGCAAACAAATCGCTGGCATGACCACCACCATCGCTGGTGGATTGCGCGCCGCCCAGCGTATCGGTGCCTTTAAACAGCCACCGCGCGAAAAGCTACCGCGCTATATTCAAGCGTTTTGCCGTAAAATGGCAGGCTCGTTTGGCGTGCAGGTGGTGGCAGTCGAGCGCGTAGAGCAGCATCACGGTTTATGGGTGGCTAACCATGTATCGTGGATGGATATTCCGGTAGTGGGGACGCTAAGCCCTGCTTTTTTCTTATCAAAGGCAGAAATTGGCGATTGGCCAATCTTTGGTAAGCTTGCGCATGCCGCAGGGACGGTATTTATCGAGCGTGGTTCCGGTGATGCGGGCACGGTTGCCACCCAAATTGCCAATTTTTTAACCAAAGGTTTTTCGGTTATCTTTTTCCCAGAAGCGACCACCACCGATGGTAAAAAAATCAAACGTATCCACGGCACTTTGCTGCAAGCGGCGATAGATGCTGACGTCCCAGTACGCCCGCTAGTGATTGCATATGTCAATAAAGATGGCACGTTAAGTGAGGCGCTGCCTTATTATGGCAAAATGACGATGAAAGATAGCCTAAAAAAGGTGCTCGATAGTAAAGACGTGACGGCTTTTGTCTTACCGCTTGAGCCGATAGATCCTAAAGGGTTGAGCAAAAGTCAGCTAACCGATTTGTTACAAGCGCATATGCAAGAAGGCTTGGCTGAACTGCATTCGCGGGTTTTAACGAAAGCTGGCAAACCTTAAGCAAGTACAAAACTGCTTGAAAGATAACCGCTTTAATAGAAAAATTAGTAGCAGAAAAGTAGTCATAAAAAAGGCGCCAATCTTAGTCATAAATACTAATGATTGGTGCCTTTTTCTTTGCTATGCAAATACTTGAACGTCAGCTTATTAAAAGCTAAACAATATCAATCTATGACCACGTAATGTTATGGCGACGGATTAGGGTGCTGGGTATGTACCGCCTCAATCGCTTTTAGCACATCTGCGCTTAAGGTGACATTGATACTATCGATATTTGATTGCAGCTGCTCAGTGGTGGTTGCGCCAACGATATTACTAGTGACAAACGAGCGCGAATTGACAAAGGCCAATGCCATTTGCGCCATATCCAAACCGGCTTCGGCAGCGATTTTGGCGTATTGAGCGGTGGCGGCTTTTGCTTCGTCATTGGTATAGCGAGCAAAGCGGTCATACATCGTCAGACGCGCGCCTGCAGGACGTTTACCATCAAGGTATTTGCCAGATAAAACCCCAAAGCCGAGCGGCGAGTAAGCAAGTAAACCAACATTTTCACGATGGGCAATCTCTGCCATGCCAACTTCATATAGACGATTGAGCAAACTATAAGGATTTTGCACCGTGATAGGCGCGATTAAACCATTTTTGTCCGCTTCCCACAGATAACGCATCAGCCCCCAGGCGGTATCGTTCGATAAGCCATAAGCACGAATACGACCTTTCTTGATCTCGTCATTTAGTGCTTGGATGGTCTCTAAAAAAGGCGTCAAATCATCCAGCGACTGCGCTGCCATCTCTTCACTATAACCGCGCTGGCTAAAAAAGTTCGCTTGCCGTTCAGGCCAATGCAACTGATAAATATCAATATAATCGGTTTGCAAACGCTCAAGATTGCTATCGATGGCGCTACTAATATGCGCCGCATTAAAGCGCGTCTGACCATCGCGTAAAAAATCCATCGGTGAGATTTTGCTAGCAAGAATGACCTTGTCGCGCTGTTTGGTTTTATTAAACCACGTGCCCATAAAGCGTTCGGTATCGCCTTGCTTGTCTTTATCAGGCGGCGACGGATACATTTCGGCGGTATCCCAAAAATTCACGCCTGCACTAAGGGCCATGTCCATCTGGGCATGCGCGTCGCTTTCGCTATTCTGCTGCCCCCATGTCATCGTTCCTAAGCAGATTTTTGAGACTTTTTCATTCAGTTGCGGCAGTGTTTGATATTGCATCTGTTTATCCCTGTTTTTATTCTCAATAAGGTTTTATGTTCAAGCCGTTTTTCATACTACATAATCTTGATACCTGTGACGCCCGGCGGGGTGACTTGGAATATTTTTACTTTAAACAGTACCGATTGACCAGCAAGTGGATGGTTAAAGTCGACTTCAACTTCGTCGTCATCGATGGCGCTAATGGTACCGGGCAGGGTGTTTTTGCCTTTATCTTCAAACTCGACCAACATTCCGATTTCAGGATTGTCAGCGACTAAGGCAAATTGGGTGCGGCTAAAATGCTGAATGTTATCAGGGTTCCACTCGCCAAACGCTTGCTCAGGCTCAAGGTGGGCGGTGCGCGTATCGCCAGCACGTAGGTTCATCAGCACTTGCTCAAAACCCGGTAAAAAGCTCTCATCGCCAACGGTCAGCGTCACTGGCTCGTCGCGGTTAAAGGTTGAATCAATCACCGTACCGTTTTCGAGCGATACTTCAAAATGCAGCTTCACAAGGCTGCCGTGGGTGATGCGAATGTCTTCATTAGGGGTGATAAATTGGGAGTCGGTCATAGCAAAGTGTCTTTTATAGAGTAAGGTTTAGAAGATTAATTATAAAAGAGAGTTTAGCATAACCGTCTGCTGTACATGTTCATGTCGCCTGTATGACATGAATTATTTTATCAATACTTCCATAATGGAGATACATCATTAATCGTTAAATGCATCTCATCAAAAGTAATAAATACAGGAGTTTAATAAACTGATATAAGATTGATTGCCATATGGGATGATTAATTGATGAAATTAAGTTGACATTATTTTTCATATTGTATATAAATGTAAAGTTAATATAAGGAACGTAAATATATATTAATAATTGTAATTTAAATAACTTCTGAGATGATTATGAAAAAAGCTATTTTGGTAATTGGAATGTTCGCGTTATTGGCTCAAGGGTGTGCAACTCCACATGTTGTACAAACTAAAAAAGTAAGTGACGTTAATTTGTCTTGTCAGCAAATTCTTAATGAAATAGCAGAAGCTGATGACTTTGAACAAAAGGCACGCGCTGAGCGTAAAGCGACTGGTAAGAACGTAGCAGCAGCAATTTTATTTTGGCCAGCCTTAATTGGTACCTATTCTAATACTGAAGAAGCTATCAATGCTGCAAAAGAGCGCCGCAACAATTTGACTAACTTGTATGAACAGAAAAAATGCCGTTAATACCTTAATGTCTTGTTAGGATATTTTATGGTCAATAAAAAGCTAAGAGTAATGCTCTTAGCTTTTTTTATGAGCGCGGGAAGGTTATATAATGGTCGTTAATAATCATTAAAATCAAAAAGTATACAGTTATGAAAACTAAGCAGATAAATATAAGAAAACAAGGTCATATCAAAAAATGGCAAGACGATAAAGGTTTTGGTTTTATCGAAACTGCGGCGGGCGAGTCGGTGTTTTTTCATGTTAGCGCGTTTAAAGCCCCGCGCCGTCCCGAAATTGGCGAGCAAGTGGTTTTTACAGTAGGGCAAGACAATCAGGGACGCCTGCAAGCAAAGGATGTACAAGAACTCAGCTTTGTACAACAAAAAATGGCGCAAAAGAACAACCAAATCCGGCAGCGTAATCACAAACGCAGCGCCCAAGCAGAATTTGAAACAGGGCAAAAGAAACGCTTGTTCCTTGGTGTTGGATTTTATGGGGTTTTAATTTTATTGGCGGTCATGAATAAGCTAAGCTGGCTAGTGGTTGCTTGGTACGTGATATTAGGCGTCATTACCTATGGCATGTATGCCAAAGACAAAGCCGCTGCCCAAAATGGCGACTGGCGTACGCCTGAGTCAACGCTGCATCTGTTGAGTACGCTTGGCGGTTGGGTCGGTGCGCTGGTCGCTCAAACCTATTTACGTCATAAGTCACAAAAGCCGGAATTTCGTATCGTTTATTATTTGACCGTCATTATTAATTTGGCAGGGTTGTTATTTATTATGGTAAACGGTGGCGACTTAACGGGATTAAAAGCATTGTTCTAAGCATGTTTTACTTTTAAGACTGCTCTAACATTTGCTTATAAATCGCTGCATCGCTGGCTGAAAAACAGCAAAAAATGACTTCACGAATTGAAAGCTCAGACATTTCGCCTAAACTATTTTGTAGATAATCTTTTACCGTACCCATAGCAATTTGCGCTGCTTTTTCGATTGGATAGCCATACACGCCGGTACTGATAGATGGAAAAGCAATGCTGCTTAGATTATTTTGAACTGCTAAGTCCAGCGAGTTTCGATAACAGCTGGTGAGTAGCTCTGGCTCGTGACGATTGCCACCATGCCAAACAGGGCCGACCGTATGAATCACATACTGGCAAGGTAGCTTAAACGCTGGACTGATTTTAGCATCACCTGTCTGGCAACCATTCAAAGTACGACAATACGCCAATAATTCACGTCCCGCTGCCCGATGAATTGCACCATCGACACCGCCGCCACCAAGCAAGCTTGAATTGGCCGCATTGACAATCGCATCAACATTTAAGGTGGTGATATCGGCTTGCAGCACTGACAAAGTAACAGTGTGCTTATTATTTTCATTAGCAGCAGAAATTTGCTTTTGAGCAATAGGTTTTATTTGATTATTAGACCTTTGGTTATTAGACATGGCAGCACCCTTTTTATATTGAACTTAATATACTTTAGCGTTTTTAGCGTCACTCGACTATATCGCTTACGTTATCAATAATCTTTAATATACTATCTCTCAAAAAAGGCGCAAAAAAATAGGCTACCGATTTGGTAGCCTATTTGCAAAGTCATTGTATTTATATCATTTAAGCATCACGTTTCTTTTCTAAAAACAGCATATCAATAACAATCAGCGCCACACCAATACAAATACCAATATCGGCAATATTAAAGATTGGATAATGCCAAACGTCGGCGTAATGCACGTGAATAAAATCAATCACGTGACCATGGAGCAAGCGGTCAATCAGGTTGCCAAGAGCGCCACCAAGCACCAGAGCCAAACCAAACGATAACAGCTTGGCTTTACGCGGTGCTTTGACGAGATAGACGATTAAAAATAGCGACATTACGAGTGCCAGTCCGGCAAAAAACCATTTTTGCCAACCTGCTTGGTCTGCTAAAAAACTAAACGCCGCGCCATAGTTATAAGCAAGCGTCCAATTTAAAAACGGCTCAATCACGGGCACAGGCTCAAGGAAATTGAGATTGGTTTCAGCCAACCACTTCGTCCACTGGTCAACGATAAGCACAGCAAGCGCCAGCAAGTACCATATAAAGGCGCGACTGCCATTAGCGACCATTTTTGGCGTCTTCTTCAGACGACCTTTAGGCGTGGTTGAGCTACCTGTAGTCGCATGCGCAGGCGTAGGCGAGTTATCGGCCTCAACCTGCGGCTGCTTATTTTTAGGTGAGTTAGGCATAATGGCGCACCTCGCCGTCGCCTGCGACGTTGGTCACGCAGCGTGCGCATAGTTCAGGATGCGCCGCGTCTGTACCGATATCATCACGGATGTGCCAGCAGCGTACGCATTTGGTGCCCGTCGCCGCGCTAACGTCAACCACTAAATCACCCGATGCATCTTCATTTTCATTGTTATCGGCTTTTGCGCTGGCTTTATCAGCAGGCGCGGTGCTCATTGGTTTTAACGTTGCGCTACTGGTAATCAGGACAAAACGCAGCTCTTCGCCAAGCTTGGCTAAGCTGTCATACATCGCACCGTCAGCATATAAATCAACGCCCGCAGACAAGTTGGCATTGATGATTTTTTCACCGCGTGCGGTTTCGATATGTTTATTGACCATATCTTTTGCTTGCATGATACGTTGCCAGTCGTCGCTACTGATGGCGCTAAGCTCAAATGCTGGGAACTCATACCATGCTTCGGTAAATACGTAGCCTGCGTCAGTGCCGTTTTTACCTTGCAATACTTCCCAAGCTTCTTGCGCAGTAAATGATAAAATCGGCGTAATCCAGCGAATTAAGGCATGAGCGATATGATAAATCGCCGTTTGCGCAGAGCGACGCGGCTGTCCATCAGTTTGGGTAGTGTACTGACGGTCTTTGATAATATCGAGATAAAAGCTACCCAAGTCTTGCGAGCAAAACGCGGTGATATGCTGGGTGACTTGGTGAAAGTCCATCGCATCATAAGCACTGATGATTTGCGCTTGTACCGTTTGCGCACGCTCAATAATAAATTTATCAAGGCTAACCAGCTCATTGATATCAACGCTGTTGGTCGCAGGATTAAAGTCGTCGGTGTTGGCCAGCAAGAAGCGTAGGGTATTACGGATACGGCGATACATGTCGATGGCGCCTTTAAATACCGTTTTACCCGCGCTCATCTCATAACGATAGTCGCTCGAGGCAATCCACAAACGTAGCATATCCGCACCGGTTTTATTGATCTCGTCTTGCGGCGTGATGATGTTGCCAAGTGACTTACTCATCTTGCGCCCGTTTTCATCGACGACAAAACCATGGGTCAATACTTGTTTAAATGGTGGACGCTGGTACATCGCCTCAGACGTGAGTAATGAGGTCTGGAACCAACCGCGATGCTGATCCGAACCTTCGAGATACATATCGGCAGGATTGGTCAGCTCATCGCGCTGCTCAAGGACGGCAAAATGCGTCGTTCCTGAGTCAAACCAAACGTCTAGCGTATCGGTTGCTTTATCATAGTCTGCCTCTTCCGCCCCTAAAAAGTCTTCACAGCTGGCATCGAACCAAGCTTCAACGCCGCCTGCAGCGATTTTTTGCGCGGCCACTTCCATCAGCTCTAGCGTATTAGGATGCAGCTCGCCGGTTTCTTTATGAGTAAAAAAGGTAATCGGCACGCCCCACGTACGCTGGCGTGAGATACACCAATCTGGGCGACCGGTCATCATCGCTTCAATGCGGTTTTGTCCCCAAGCTGGCGTCCAATTGACAGAAGGAATATCAGCAAGCGCACGCTCACGCAGACCTTTGGTTTCCATACTGATAAACCACTGCGGGGTGGCGCGGAAAATAATCGGCGACTTATGACGCCAGCAATGCGGATAGCTGTGCTCGATTTTGGTATGGTTGATTAAATGGCCGTTATCATGCAGTGCTGCAATGATTTGCGGATTGGCTTTATAGATATGCTCACCGGCAAATACCGCCGCGCTGTCTAGATAAACGCCCGTTCCACTGACTGGGTTTTCAACCGGCAAGTTATATTTCAGGCCAACGATATAATCGTCAAGACCATGCCCCGGTGCGGTATGGACGAGGCCAGTACCGCTATCCGTGGTTACGTGCTCACCTAGGATTAGCGGCACTTGACGCTCGCTAATCAATGGATGCTGGGCGCGCAGACCTTCAAGCTCGCGTCCTGAAACGGTAGCTAAGATACCATCGTTAGTCAGTTTAAACTCGCTTAATGCACTTTCAACCAAGTCAGTGGCTAATAAGAAGTTACCTTTGGCAGTTGCGACCACGCTATAGTCATGCTCAGGGTGTACCGAGATGGCTTGGTTTGCTGGTAACGTCCAAGGGGTTGTCGTCCAGATAATTGCGGCGATGTTACCTTCAATGCCGCTTAATGCTGCAACCTTGTCGGTATCTAAGACGTCAAAGCTCACATAAATAGCATCAGAGACTTTATCTTGGTATTCCACTTCAGCTTCTGCTAGCGCAGAGCTACAATCCAAGCACCAGTTGACTGGCTTCATGCCGCGGGTGACGTGGCCGTTGTCATAAATTTTAGCAAGCGCACGTACGATATTAGCTTCTTGATGGAAGTTCATCGTCAAATAAGGATTGTCCCAATCACCAAACACGCCCAGACGTTTAAAGTCAGCCTTTTGTAGCTCAATCTGGGTACTTGCATATTCGCGGCATAGGCCACGAAATTCAGTTGCTGAGACTTTTTGACCGACCTTACCGACTTTAGCTTCGACTTTTTGCTCGATAGGCAAACCGTGACAGTCCCAACCTGGCACGTAAGGCGCATCAAAGCCTGACAAGGTTTTTGACTTGACGATAATGTCTTTTAACACTTTATTGACCGCATGACCTAAGTGAATCTGACCGTTGGCGTATGGAGGACCATCATGCAAAATATATTTGGTTGCGCCCGTCCGCGCCTGACGAATTTTGCCGTACACGTCGTCGGCTTCCCAAGCCGCCAGCCAGTCTGGCTCACGTTTGGCAAGGTTGGCACGCATCGCAAATGGCGTATCGGCAAGGTTTAGGGTGTCTTTATAATCGTGGCTTGGGGTGTCGGTACTTTTATCAGTCATAGAAGGTGTCTTATAAGATGATGGTTAAAGGTTGTGTTTAAATTCAGGCGTAAGATTAAAGATATATGGGGTTAAATATTGGATAATCGATGCTAGTCTTTTACTTATTACTTGAAAAAATTTGCTTAAAAAACATGGCGCAAAATAGGTTGCTTATCACTTGATTTTAAATGGACACGTCCATCATAAATACTAATCAGACGATTGCAACAAAAAATATTTTTAGCAGAATACTTAGAAAAGGGAATAGGAGTACGGCAGCTATTATATGACAAAATGAGTAGGGTAAAAAGAGCTGGCCGGTATCGTCCTATTTTTAGCCAAAAGCAATGACTTATAGCAGCAATGCGCCATCTATTAAAGCATAGGTCTAGACCCCTTAATTGACCATTTATTAGATTTTATACTATTGACCAAGGGTTAAAAAACTTCTGATAACCACAAACGCAATTTGAGCGACCAAAGCGGCTGAATACCGGTCAAGCCTTGCGTCATCTCGCCATCTTTCAAAACCACATAAGACGGCGTTACTTGGCCTTGCCAATCAGCAAATATCTCACCTTCTTGGTCATTGATAGTGGTAAAGCGGTAATTGTGTTCGGCAAGGTAGCTATGCAACTCTTGGTCAGAACCGGATTTAATCGCAATCGTTACCACAGGATAATTATTCGCCGCCGCAAGCTTATCTATCGTTGGCGAGGTTACCCGACAAACCGGACACCACGTTCCCCAAAAGTATACCAGCGTTGGCTTATCCCGACTCATCGCTGCCAAATCAACGCTTTGCCCTTGATAGTCGGTTAGTTGCAATTGCGGATTGGCTGGCATGACCGGTTGGCGCCACCAGTTAATCGCCATATAAATGATCGTAAATGCCAAACCATATATAAGCAAATTTTTAGCAACAGACAATAGCTTTTGCTTGGGCGTTTTTTTTGGCGTCTCAGGGGTTTTTGTAATATTGAGATTAGAATCAGTGGTCATAATGGCTGCTTTTTTGCGCTTAAATGTTAATAGATAAAAATAAACGGCTGAATGGTCAGCCGTCTTATTATAATTTTTAGATTGTTATGTTTAATGCTTGTCTTTTAATATAAGCGCTTAAGGTTTTTTCGCGCGGTCTTGCAATGGGTCACCGATAAGCACGCTACCTGAGTTTTCACGGCGCTCAGCATCTGATAATTTACTCGCTGGCACTTTGGCTTTTCTTTTCCACTTTAAGCTAAACAAATCATCACGGCGGTCAAGTAAATTATGTACCGAGCCTTCATTACGAACGTGAATAAGCTTGTCTAAGTTCACGTCAGAGAAAAATACCATCTCAGTATTGGCCGTTGTTTCTGCCATAATCGCATCATGCGGGAACGCAAAATCCGAAGGTGAGAAAATAGACGACTGCGCATATTGAATGTCCAAGCTTTCAACCTGCGGCAAGTTACCGACCGAACCGCAAATCATCACATAACATTCGTTTTCGATCGCCCGTGCTTGGGCACAGTGGCGTACGCGCAGGTAGCCGTTTTGGGTATCTGTCCAAAATGGGACGAACAAAATATCCATGTCATCAAGCGCCATCAAACGCGCAAGCTCTGGGAACTCAATATCATAGCAAACCAAGATACCGATACGACCAGCATCAGTGTCAAATACTTTGACCTCATCGCCCCCTTCAATCACCCACGCGCTACGCTCATGCGGGGTAATGTGGATTTTACGCTGCTCTTCGACCGTACCGTCACGGCGGCACAAATAACTGACGTTATATAAAGTATCATCGTCGTCCAAAAACGGCATGGAACCGGTGATGACATTGACGTTATAACTGACTGCCAAATGCGAAATCTCGTTTTTAAACCATTCGGTATAACCGGCCAAAAAGCGAATCGCGACGTTTTGATCAGTCGATTCACACAGTCCCATCAATGGCGCGTTAAAGAATTCTGGCAAACAAGCAAAGTCAGAGTTGTAGTCGGCCATGATATCGACGAAAAACTCAACTTGTTGCAACAGCTCTTCAGGTGACTCAACTTCACGCATTTGCCACTGAATACCGCCGATACGCACCTCAGATTTACGGGTATTCGGCTTATAATCTTGCGGCTCATAATAGATATTTGCCCATTCAAGCAACGTCGCAAAGCCTTTTGACTGCGCATCATCTGGCAAATACGCGGTCAAAATACGTTTAACAATAAAGCCATTGGATAACTGAAACGACAGTGCTGGGTCATGAATCTCACGCGCTTCTACAGCCTCAATATACTCGCCCGGGGTCAAATCCTGATGATTATGATAATTGGGAATACGACCACCGGCTAAAATAGCGCGGAAGTTTAACTGACGGCACAGCTCTTTACGCGCATCATAGAGCCTACGACCTAAGCGGTAACCACGATATTCAGGGTCGATTAATGCATCTAGCCCATAAATCGCGTCGCCTTCAGGGTTGTCTCTGATGATTTCTTTATGACCGATTAAGTCATCATAAGTATGCGGGTTAGAGAACTTGTTGTAATCGACGCGCATAGAGAGCACGATGCCAATCAGCTCATCGTGGTCAAATAGCGCAATCTGCCCTTCGGGAAAGGCATCAATCAAAGCATGAATGGTGTTTTTTGACCATGCTCCGCCCAAGTTGACATAAACGCGATCCATCAAGGCTTTAAGCTGCGGGTAGTCTTTTTTCTTAATCTCAGCGATGGTTAGGTGAAAGTCATCTAATTTTTCAATTTTGCTCATAATGTTCCTGTCTGTCGTCTCTGTAAATCGGTCTTAATAAATCGATATTAATATTTTTTTGCTAAAAATCTTGCTAAAAAGGGCAGCTATAAATAAGGTTTTTATAAAAAACTGGCTATTAAAAATCGTAAGAAAAGCACGTAAAAGGTGTTTTCGCATAGATGCAATTGCTAAAAGTAAACGCCAGCGCCCAGATTTTTCTACGACTTTTTAGACCATAATGTCGAGAAAAGCATATCAATAGGCTTATTTAAACGTTACAATCATTTATCTTTGCATTTACAATGAGTTATACGCAAAAGTTATAAATTCTGCCTTTGTCATTATTTGTTTTAATGAGGCGATTTAGCAAGTTTGCAAGGGTGCATTTTACCACTGTGTTTTGTCTTTATTTTAAATACTCTCTGCGGGTAACTTAATTTTTAGCCCATTTAGAGGACTATCGATTGAATTGAGGACATGCCCTAGCCCTTTATGGCGCAAATGACGCTTATTATCACGTTTCTCTTTGCGCTGGTTATGATAGCAACTCCCATAAACAATCACAGACAAGCGGCGTAATTATTTGCTAGGTTTTTGTTGCCCGATTTTATTACTAGGTCTTATTACCATATTTTATTGCTCAGTTTTCGTGAGGCACCATCTTTACTATCCGTAATATTTTTATTTTTTTACACGTCATTTTAGATGGCGTATTTTTTCGGTTGCCTTCAATGGTGACCTTTTAGGATTTTTATTATGCCCCTAACTCATGCTAATGCCTTTAGCAAATTAGATGAAATAGCAGATACTGCATTGATACAGTTGGTGTATGTCAGTAGCTTGACGCTTGCTTCACGGTTAAATGCAGCAATATTTG
The DNA here is from genome assembly GCF_001652315.1 of Psychrobacter sp. SHUES1. Classification (NCBI taxonomy): domain Bacteria; kingdom Pseudomonadati; phylum Pseudomonadota; class Gammaproteobacteria; order Moraxellales; family Moraxellaceae; genus Psychrobacter; species Psychrobacter sp. SHUES1. The sequence goes on from NZ_LXWA01000020.1 coordinate 36,587, forward strand.
ATGAGGTAGAAGCTCATGCGCGTGATTATAACGAGCAGCACGGTATCACAGGTACGTTATGTTATGGCAATGGGCATTTTTTGCAATGTATGGAGGGTGAAAAAGCCAAAGTGGCGGCGCTGACGCAGCGCATTTTTGCCGATAAGCGCCATAAAGACGTGCAAGTGCTCGTATTACAAGTGATTACACAGCGTGATTTTTCAGACTGGCGCATGCGTTTGCTGTTTTTGGAGCGTTGGCTTTGGTCACCTGCCACCAAAAAACAAGCAGCGCAATTGTCGCCGTATCTACCCTTTGCGCCGCACGGTTGGTCAGCTGAGCGTACCGAACAGTTTTTGCAAATTATCAAAACCTTTGACACTCCGCCTCATATTAAAGCAGCCGGCATTACCTATAACGCGCTTGGTAATATGGTGCGCCACATCGCCGCCCCGCATCAAGCTTTTTTAGTGGTGCAAGGGTTTTTAAGTGTACTGTTGGTCATCGGTTTGGCGCTGCTATATTTATAAGCTGGGCTATGGTGCTAAACAATAATATAAAAATGACGCTAAAATTTGATATTTAGCGTCACTTTTTATGTCATCAAACTTATTGCAATAATAATAAATTGAAGCAATTACATATCAAAAATCTTACCACGGTTCATAATATTATTGGGATCAAATACTTTTTTGACTTCGCGTAAATATTCAATCTCAGTCTCGCTACGGCTATAATTCAGATAGGGCTTTTTGGTCATACCAACGCCATGTTCTGCAGAAACTGAACCACCGTATTTTTGCACCGTTTCAAACACGTATTTATTGACGATTTGACATTCGCTAAAAAAGTCATCTTTACTCATGTTTTCAGGCTTTAAGATATTAAGATGCAAGTTACCATCACCGATATGACCGAACCAACAGACCTCAAAGTCAGGGTAGTTGCTACTGACGATATGATCAATCTCGGCGATAAATTCAGGTACATAGCTGATAAGTACCGAGACATCATTCTTATAAGGCGTGAATACTGAGATGGTTTCAGAGATATATTCGCGCAGCTTCCACAGCTCTTCTGCTTGCGCCAGACTCTGACTCATCACCCCATCGACGACCCAACCTTGTTCCATGCACTCCTCGAATATTGCCATGGCTTTGTCCATGATAGGCTCATACGGCGCTTCAAACTCTAGCAGGGTATAAAATTTGGTGCGCGATTCAAAAGGCTCTTGTACTTGACCATGCGCCATAAGCTTATCAATGGCGACATCGTCAAAGAACTCAAACGCCGTCAAATCAATTTTCGCTTGAAAAGCCGATAGCACATTCATCACATCAGTAAAGCTGTCCATGCCTAAGACCATGACGTTTAAGTCTTGGGGCTGACGCTCAAGCTTGATTTGGGCATGAGTGACTAGACCAAGCGTACCTTCGCTACCGATAAATAATTGGCGTAAATCATAACCGGTGGCGTTTTTTACCATACCGCGATTAAGCTGCAAGATATCACCTTTTCCAGTGACGACAGTCAATCCCATAATCCATTGACGGGTCATGCCATAACGAATCACTTTAATACCGCCAGCATTGGTGCCGATATTACCGCCAATTTGACTGGAACCTGCTGAGGCAAAATCGACAGGGTAGTAAAGCTCTTTTGATTCGGCGAATTGTTGCAGCTGCTCAGTGACCACCCCCGCTTCAATCTCAACCATGCGGTCAGCAGGATAAAACTGTCCAATATGATTCATCTTATCCATACTGACGACAATCTCGCCATTGGCGGCGACGGCACCAGCTGACAAACCGGTACGACCGCCACTTGGGGTTAAGACCACATTGTGCTCATTGGCAAGGAGGACAATCGCTTGTACTTGCTCAGTAGTCTTCGGAAAGACGATAGCAGCAGCAGCAGGCGCAAAATGCTTGGTCCAGTCTTTGCCCCAATGCTCGAGGCTCTCGCTATCAGTTTTGATTTGGCTGGGGTCAAACTGATGGACATCGAGCAAGCTGCTTAAGATATTTTGGATAGCAGTGGTAGTGGTTTGAGAATCATTTTGAGTGGTAGTATTGCTTTGGCTAGCTAAAGAAGTCATGGTCAAATCTCGGTAGAAACGCAAGCGCTATGCATAAAAGGGATTATTATATCGCTAAATGGATATAACCCAGCGGTGCTAACTGTGTTTATATAAATAAGTAGGTTTAGATAAGTATAAGCGAGCGCGTAGCGCAATGATAGATAGAGATGCTGTCATACGCCCATCTGTCTCGCTTAAATCGTTAAAAAACAGTTTAATAAGGTTTGGTTATAAGTTTTATATACCATGATTCACTATAGCATAAAAAGTTTTCAGGCTTGATAAGCAATAATTCATCTAATCTGCTAACATCGCTGCCAAATTTTGTGTAAGATATCCAGACTGTTTTCGTTTCATCCATCAGACTTATCCCACTGATGATTTTTATAAGACAATTATAGGACAGTTCTCACATGGCGTTATCACTACAAAAAGACAAGATCCGGTTTTTATTGCTTGAAGGTCTACATGACAATGCGTTAAAAGTATTGGAAGGGGCTGGTTACCATAACATCGAGAATATCAGTCACGCCCTAGATCAAGATGAGCTGATCGAAAAGATTAAAGATGCTCACTTTATCGGTATTCGCTCGCGCACGCAGCTGACGCGTGAAGTGCTTGAGCACGCCCACAAGCTGATCGGTATTGGCTGTTTTTGTATCGGTACCAACCAAGTCGACTTGGACGCCGCTCGTGATTTGGGTATTCCTGTCTTTAACGCGCCATATTCGAACACCCGCTCGGTCGCTGAGCTGGTACTTGCCGAAGCCATCATGCTATATCGCGGTATCCCTGAAAAAAATGCCACCGTCCATCGCGGTGGTTGGGGCAAGTCTGCGACCAACTCGCATGAAGTGCGTGGCAAAACCATCGGTATCGTGGGTTACGGCTCTATCGGCTCGCAATTGTCGGTATTGGCGGAAAGCTTTGGTATGAAAGTCATCTATCACGATGTTGTGACCAAATTGCCACTGGGTAACGCTGTACAAGTTGGTAGCTTAGAAGAGCTATTATCAACCGCTGATATCGTCACTTTGCATGTACCTGATGTGCCAAGCACGCGCTACATGATGAAAGCTGAGCAGTTTGCGCATATGAAAGATGGTAGCTACTTTATCAACGCCGCTCGCGGCACCTGTGTTGAGATTGATGATTTGGCAGCAGCCCTTGAGTCAGGTAAAATCTTGGGCGCAGCGATTGACGTGTTCCCGAAAGAGCCAAAATCTGCTGATGAAGAGTTTGAATCACCACTACGTAAATTCGATAACGTTATCTTGACGCCGCATATCGGTGGTTCAACCCAAGAAGCGCAAGCAAATATCGGTCTTGAAGTTGCCGATAAGTTTGTTCGTTACTCTGACCAAGGTGATACCGCAACTGCGGTGAACTTCCCAGAGGTTTCTGTACCGTTTAAAGAAGGCACGCATCGTCTGCTGCATATCCACAAAAACGTCCCAGGCGTATTGTCACAGATCAACCGTCTGTTTGCTGAAGCGCATATCAATATTTTAGCGCAGAGCCTCATGACCGAAGGTGACGTTGGCTATCTGGTGATGGATGTGGATTATAACGATTCACGTGCTGCTCTAGATCAGCTAAAAGACGTCGAAGAAACCATTCGCGTACGTATCTTATTTTAATAGATTATTCATAACGCTTAAGACTGACGGTATAAAGATACGTTTAACGTCTTAAAGTAAGTTAAATGAAATAGCAGATGACCTTGGTGGTTGTCTGCTATTTTTTTATGTTGGGTATCGTTATAAGTAGTAGAGATTTGGTTTGCTTTGCTTGATTTTGCTGCGTTAGCGACCTTCAACCACGATAGTCCTACAAAAGTCCTAATGAGTGAGCAGGTTGAGGCTGGGTAATATTGAATGAGTACAACCATTGAACCATTTAAGACAAAACCATGCAAAATAAGACGACAACAATAAATTGTAAAACGACAACTTTATCACGGCTTAACCCATGACCACCACATTTTATACGATTGGACATTCCACCCGTAGTCTTGAAGAGCTGATTAAAATGCTTCAAGCAGCCGATATCGAACTGCTCATCGATGTGCGCAGCTTTCCGCGTTCTCGTACCAATCCTGTCTTTAATATCGATACTTTTCCAAAAGCACTCAGTCAAGTTGGCATCAGTTATCAGCACTGCGCCGACCTTGGCGGGCGACGTCCGAAGCAAAAGCAGGTCGATGAACACATTAATGATCTATGGCATGTGCAGGCTTTTCATAACTACGCGGATTATGCGTTAAGTGATACTTTTCAAGCCGCTCTCGATCAACTTATTCAACTCGGGAAAAAACAGCGCCTTACCCTTATGTGTTCTGAAGCAGTATGGTGGCGTTGCCATCGGCGTATCATTACCGACTATTTACTGCTGCGAGGCCATAGGGTAGAGCATATTATGGGCGTTGGTCGCTTGGATGTTGCCAAGCCAACACCCGGGGCTGAGCTAAAGGGTCAAGGCCAAGTAATTTATCCAGCGGTATAATATAAATAAGAGCTATAAAAAAAAGAGACGCTGTTGGCCTCTTTTTTATAGCTCTTATTTAACAAGACTTATTTAATAAACCTTAATGCAGTTAAGCTTTGGTTGATTTAGCTTATTAAGCTTTGGCTTTATTGGCGGTTTCCGCTTGACGGCGAGCTTCAATCTTAGCTGCTTTGCGCTTTTCAATCACATCGATCACATCGCTACCAATATGCGCTTCACCACGTTTTTTTGCCAACTGCATTTGGTGCTCGCGCTCACGAAAACGCGCTTTTTGCTCTTCGGTTGCTTTATCGATACAGTGCGGGCACGATTCGCCTTTGATATAGGCAGCGCTTTGCATATCATCTTGAGTAATTGGCATGCGGCAAGCAAAACATTGCTCGTAGTTGCCTTTCTCTAAATTGTGATTGACCGAGACACGGTTGTCAAAGACGAAGCAATCGCCTTGCCACATGGACTCGCTGGCTGGAATTTCTTCTAAATATTTTAAAATCCCACCTTCTAAATGATACACCTCTTCAAAACCTTGCTCACGCATAAAGGCTGTCGATTTCTCACAGCGGATGCCGCCGGTACAGAACATGGCGACTTTTTTATGTTTCGCAGGATCGAGCTCTTTTGCCACATACTCTGGGAACTCGCGGAAGGTTTCGGTATTTGGATTAACCGCGTTTTGAAAAGTACCGATTTGAACTTCATAATCGTTACGTGTATCAATCAAAATAACCTCAGGGTCTGAGATAAGCGCATTCCATTCACTTGGCTTCACGTAGCGACCGACCGACTGTAATGGATCGATATTCTCCACGCCCATGGTGACGATTTCTTTTTTGAGCTTCACCTTGGTGCGATAAAAAGGCTGGGCATCGGTATACGACTCTTTAAAAGTAAAGCTGCCGATGGCTTCGATACTGCGCAGATATTCTAAGACATTATCAATTCCTTGGCGGCTACCAGAAATCGTGCCGTTAATACCTTCGCTCGCGATTAATAACGTGCCTTTGACGTCATTCTCTAACATGGTATTTAAAATGGGCTCACGATATTGCTCAAAATCGGTAAAGCGGGTGAACTTATAGAGGGCGGCAACGACAATATTATTGGTGACGCTATCGTATTCGTTGGCGTGAGTTGACGCTTGTACGTCAGTCGTTTGTGAGGTACTCATGTGTTTCTCCTGCTGGCTAGGTCGCAAACCTAGTGCATTGGGCTTAAGGTGCTTTTTAAAATTCACTGTTAAAATGAATTGGTAAGATTCATAACACTAGCGTGGTTGTGGAATTGGCTAATGCGGGCGTAGTTTAACAAATTTTAAAAAGGTTTTGGAGGTTTTATCCTCCTATAATTTCATCGAAATATGACAGATCATAAAAATGGCAAATAAAAAGCCCAGTATGATACTGAGCTTTTTTATATTTACTGTGTAAAGTCTAAATTACAACTTACTTACTTTGGAACCAAGTATCGGCTTTGCTACGCGCGCTAGCGATATCAGCACTTGATAAGTTTAATGCCAATTGACCGATTTTACCGCGTGCTTTATTGCGGACTTTTTCATCCAGCATGCCATCACGGGCAGCCAAGTCGTACCATTTATAAGCATCGACCAGATTTTTTTGCTTTTCATCGAGCAGGGCAAGCGTATAGCTGGCACGGTTATCACCGCGCATCGCGGCTTTTTCTAACCATAGACGCGCTTGTTGCAAGTTAGGTTGAACGCCTTCACCGCGCAAGTACATGATAGCAAGATTCAACTGAGCAGGGGCGACGCCTTGCTGAGCGGCCTTGGTATACCACTGGATAGCTTGCTGGGTGTTTTGGGCGACGCCTTCACCTTTTTGCAAACGCTTGGCTAAGTAAAACTGGGCGTGGTTATTACCTTGGGCAGCGCTGGCAGACAGCTCACTGATAGGCATTAGCTCGAAACGTGAGGTATCAAGTGGCACGTTTGATATTAACTCAGCGTTGGCAAGGCCCGCACAAGAAAACAAGGCAGTAAACAACGCAGCTTTTAATAATTTCATAGCAGCTCCAAAATTAGGCAGTTAATAAGCAAAAGAAAAAGTTGCACCGCTAAAATGGTCTCGCTTGAGACAGTTAGGCGGCGATAACAATTAGGTGAAATTTTGCGCTACCTTCTTACCTAATCATTAGCAATAACATTTATATATTTAGTGGTCGTTACCTCAAATAGAGCCGATAAACGGTTAAAAAATCCGATAAACGGTCGTATATGGGGTATGACTGACACTATTTCGCTAGCTTAACACCCAAACTTACGAAACTCAAATACTAATTACACGATTTAAAGCCTACTTATACCTCGCGGTCCTCAATAAAATCATAGAGTTACTTAAGCGTAAGAATAAATTAACATTCTATTAAGGTTAACATTATTACTTTTTTATTTAAATTTTCGTTAATAACCCGTGCGTAAACCTCACTATTAAGCAGGTTTTTGTTTGGTGACCCGATAAATAGCGACGTCTGCGAGCAGATTGGGTGCTTGTCTGATTAATGCGGTCATCAGCGGCTTATGGCCTTTTTCAGAGTCACTGACCGCAAAGCGATTAATGATATGAATATCATGCTGCGCGCACAGCTGCTCAAAGTCTTTAAAGGTACACAAGTGAATGTTTGGAGTGTTATACCACTCATAAGGGAGCGCTTCTGAAACCGGCATCAGCCCCTTTAAGCCTAAATGCAGGCGGTTTTGCCAATGGGCAAAGTTAGGAAAGGTAATCACGGCTTCACGGGCAACGCGTAGCATATCGAGCAGCAATATATCGGGCGCTTTTACCGCTTGCAGGGCGCGCGCCATAACCACGGTATCAAAGCTATTATCGGCAAAACGATTCAAGCCATCATTGAGGTCTTGCTCGACGATGGATAAGCCTTTAGTGATGGCTTCATTGATTTTATCTTCATCAATCTCAAGTCCATAACCGGTGACGCCTAGATTTTGCTGTAAATGCGCGAGCAGCTCGCCGTTACCGCAGCCTAAATCCAGCACATGCGAGTGCGGCGCTATCCAACGCTCAGCCAATTGATGATCCATTCTCATGAGCGTGCTCCTTTGGCTTTCAAACGATTGGCAATAAATGGCGCGGTCAAAAAGCCTTTAACCGCACCCATATAACGTGGAATATCGAATAAAAACGAATCATGACCGTGCGGGGCGTCGACATTGATATAGCTGACTGGTTTGCCAGTTGCCATCAGTGCGTCGACAATCTCTTGTGAGCGCTCGGGCGCAAAACGCCAGTCGGTGGTAAATGACACCACCAAATATTGGCACTTTGTATGAGCAAAGGCAGCTTTTAGCGCGTTCAGCTCTTTTGCATTGGCTACATTAACGTTATCAGCATTGTCAGCAGTAGCAATATCCGCGCTACTGTTTACCGTTTTCTCAAGCTCTTTCTCAGTAGAATCGGCTTTTACTGCTGCGGCGAGGGAGGTTTCTAGCTCTGCCGATGATTGTATTGATGAGTCTACCGCTGACGGATAATCACGCGTCGGGTCAAAATAATCTAATGCTTTGGTCATCAGCAAATAAGTATTGGCATCGAAGTTTTCGCTAAAGCGTTCGCCTTGATAGCGCAAATAGCTCTCGACCTGAAATTCGACATCATAGCCATACATAAATTTGCCAGACTTTAAATCACGACCAAACTTTGCCTTCATCGCATCATCGGTCAAGTAGGTGATATGACCGACCATGCGAGCAAGAATAAGCCCGCGCCGAGGATAAGTACCCGCCTGTAAGTAACGCCCGTCTTTAAAATCAGGGTCAGAGAGAATGGATTGCCGCGCGACTTCGTTAAAGGCGATGTTTTGCGCAGAAAGCTTTGGCGTACTGGCTATGACCACGCAGCGTTTTAAGCGTTCTGGATAATCGACCGACCATTGCATAGCCTGCATGCCGCCCATCGAGCCACCGACAATGGCATGCCAAACCTCAATACCCAAGCGGTCTGAGAGCATGGCTTGGGTTTTTACCCAGTCTTTGATAGTGACAAGGGGGAAGTCGGGGCCATAAACCTGCGCTTTACCCTCATCGCTTACACTGTCTGGATTGATGGTGGTCGGACCAGTAGAGCCAAAGCAGCTGCCGATATTATTGACGCAAACCACAAAAAACTGATTGGTATCGATGGCTTTATTAGGGCCTATCATATTGTCCCACCAGCCCGCTTTTTTATCGTCGTCACTATGGAAGCCTGCCGCATGATGGCTACCTGATAGGGCGTGGCATATAAGGATAGCGTTTGATTTGTCGCTATTGAGCGTGCCATAAGTTTCAAATATTAAATCGAATGAAGGTAGGGTGCGATTGCACTCCAAGGTCAATGGCTCAGCGAAATGAAAAGTCTGCGGCGTGACGAGGCCAACTGAGCCTACCGAATCGATAGAATCGGTCGCATTAGCAGAATGGTTGGTGGAATGTTCACTGGTACTATCAGAACGTGCGCTCAAAGCTACCTCACAAAACAACAGTTACAGTTATGGATAAAACAATGGTTATGGATAAAAAACGGTTATAAATAAAACAAACCTAGAATCGCGACAATAAGGGGTCCAACTACTTTCTTATTATAAGCTTGTCTATTGTATGGCGATGCGCCTAGGAGTACAACCTTGATAGGCAGTCTTTCAGGCAAAGTATCAGTAGCTGAGGTATTAACGGTGTCGCAATCCTAAACCGCATGTGTTTTGCCCTGCGTTTTTGGTGGATAAAATGCTACACTGATGATAAGTATCAGCCTTTTTATTTAACCATAATTTGGTATGTGATTGACTATCGTCTGCTTAGTATATTTTGATAATTGCCAAGGGTGATTAATTAAGGCTTAATAGTCCTATTGCTAAATAAATGGCTAAAATATATGAGTTTTGAAATTCCTTTTAGCTGATCAAAGCTTATAACTTCACAATAACATAATCCAAGAATAGATAATGCCCTTATGAAACCTCAATTGCCGCCCCGTATTGCCGTTTTACTAGTCAACCTAGGTACGCCAGATGAGCCGACCGCGCCCGCCGTCCGTCGTTATCTAAAACAGTTTTTGTCCGACCCGCGCGTGATTGAAATCCCTCAATTCTTGTGGGCGATTATTTTAAATCTGTTTGTCCTACCAAGTCGCCCAAAACGTGTAGCAAAGGCTTATGCCAGTATTTGGGAAGGCGATTCGCCCATTCGCAAAATATTAAACAGCCAAGTTGAGCTGCTCGAGCCGCGCTTGGCAAATAGCGTGGCGCCATTTCGTGTTTCTGTACATGCAGCGATGAGCTATGGCAATCCGGGTTTGCCTGACGTGATGGATACACTAAAAAGCGAGGGGGTTGACCATTTTGTTATCTTGCCGTTATTTCCGCAGTATTCTGCCTCGTCTGGCGGTGCAGTCTATGATGCCTTGACCAAATGGACGCTAAAGCAGCGCAACTTGCCAAACTATAGCATTGTCAAAGATTACTTTGCGCATCCGCTGTATATTCAAGCATTGGCCAACTCGATTCGCCGCTTTCAAGCCGAGCATGGCAAGCCTGAAAAGCTGATGTTTAGCTTTCACGGGATTCCGCAGCCTTATGCTGATAAAGGCGATCCGTACCCAAAACGCTGTAAATGTACCGCTGCGCAAGTGGCGCACGAACTTGGTCTGCAAGATGACGAGTGGATTATCAGCTTTCAGTCACGCTTTGGTAAGCAAGAATGGGTCAAGCCGTATACCGATGTGGTATTAGAAGATTGGGGCAAATCTGGGGTGCGTTCGGTACAAGTGATTAGTCCGGCATTCTCTGCTGATTGCTTAGAAACACTGGAAGAATTGGCAATCGAAAACCGTGATAATTTCTTAAATGCAGGCGGGCAAGAGTATCATTATATTCCAGCATTAAACCTAGATGAGGCGCATATTGATTTGCTTGAAGCACTCAGTTTGCCGTTGGTTAAAGGCTGGGCTGGTACACTCGATGGCTGGGTTTAATGGTTTTCTTAAGTCAAAAAAATACCGGACATAATGTTCGGTATTTTTTTCTAAATGAATTTCCATTTTATCAGTACATAATGTCTAAAAATTATCATCATTAGAAACTTTAGCCGCATCTCTGTCAGCAATATCGACGATGTCAGGATAATCTTTATCGTCTAAATTGTCTTCAACCAACACCTCATCAATCCGAGCTTCATCGATATTTTGGCGATGTATCGGGGTCAGTCCTTGGGTGGCATCCGTGCCGACTTCAGAATTATTAAATCCTGCGCTATTATCGATGACATCGTCGTCGTCAAACGTATGTAGCATAGGATTGTTTAAATCAATCTCTTGGCTACCGTCTTCATTATCATCAATGCTGCTATCGCCTTCGATATGATCCATCTCTTCTGGTAATGGGGTTTTTGAATTGTCCATGGTTATGTCCTCATTATAGTTATAATTACGATTAAACGGGTTGTTTATAATTATCAAAATTATGCTTATCAGTGTGCCGCGTTATAATTGCAACTAATAGTAGTGAGGTGTCACAGGATGTGCAAAAAATGTAAGGATAGATAAAGAATGGCTGCCAGTACGAGTTAAGTAGGCAGCCATAAAAAGGTTTTAGCGTTCATTATTTTTCTAAAAACTATTTTAGACAGTTAACTTAGAATAATTAACCTAGTAATTGGCATTGCACGGTTCGTGTTGATTTGGCTGATGTAAAATATAATTTTCAAAATCGCCAAGTTTAAACCGCCACAAGTAAATCAAGGCAATCGTATAAATGATCGTCTCGGAAACCTCTTCGACCATTTCTCCGATACTTTCGGGGATAACAATGGCATTTTCGCCCATATATTGTAAGACCGCCAATACAGCGACTGCAATATACAGGCTGATATTAATATCTTTTAATACCGCCCAAAGGTAACGCCATGAATAGGCGAGCAAGCCAATGATGACAAGTAAAATAATGGCAAGTACGTTATCTTCCCACCAATCATAAGAATGGGTGAGGAGTGAGAAATCACTAGGAATAAAGAGCTCTGGTAAGTAGTTTAATTCACGACGAATCACTTCAAAGAACACCAACACAGAGGCTAGCCAAAAGTAGCTGCTTGGTTTGCTGCGGCTTTGTATCACATACTGCGTGCAACGTAGCATACAGACTAACAGGATAATATTACCAGGGATTTCGATGATGCTATCTGAATGTAAAATGGAACGCTCCTAGCTTTAAAAACAAAAAAGCGAGCGCGAAGGCTCACTTTATATCGTAAATTACCGCGTAAAAACCAATATTTAAAGCATTAACAGGTAAAAAACCGTCTAACGTAGACTTATTATACTGCTAAGAAAAGCTTACGGCTATGAGTAATGATAAACGCTATCGTTTAAGCTTTTATTTTATTTAAGTCATTAATGCGCTTCGTCCCAATTACTACCAATATCGGTTTCAACCAATAACGGTACGGCAAAGTTCACATGCCAGCCTTTTGCAACAGCCGTTGTGGTCAACACATCCTGCATAGCGTCGGTAATCAGCTGACGAATGCTATCGACCTTATCGCTATCGACTTCAAACACCAGCTCATCATGGACTTGCAGCAGCATTTTTGCGTGCTCTTTTGGCAATACTTTATCGACCGCTATCATTGCAAGCTTGATTAAATCCGCCGCTGAGCCTTGCAGTGGGGCGTTAATCGCCGCCCGTTCAGCGCCTTGCTTGACCATACGATTGCTATGATTGATATCAGGCGTATAAAGCTTACGGCCTAATATTGTCTCAACATAACCTTTTTCATAAGCGCTGGCACGGGTATTAATCATATAGTCTTTGACGCTTGGATAACGCTCAAAATACATATCGATATAATCTTGCGCCTCGCCGCGGCTCATCTGTAGCTGCTTGGCCAGACCAAAAGCGCTCATACCATAGAGCAGACCAAAGTTAATGGCTTTAGCATTGCGGCGCTCAGTGGCGCTGACCTCTTCAACGGCTTTGCCTAAGACTTCAGCAGCGGTTGCCGTGTGAATATCTAAGCCTTCGTTGAAGGCGCGCGTTAAATTGACATCGCCTGAGAAATGCGCCATCAGACGTAGCTCGATTTGTGAATAATCCGCAGCTAAAATCACGCGACCTTCTGGGGCAATAAACGCTTGGCGAATCAGGCGACCGGTCGCGGTACGAATAGGAATGTTTTGTAAGTTAGGATCGGTTGAAGATAAACGCCCAGTACTGGTCAGTGCTTGATGGTAGCTAGTATGCACGCGGTCAGTCTTGGCATCTGCGACATTATCAAGGGCATCGGTATAAGTGCTTTTAAGCTTCGATAAACCGCGATATTCAAGGACGATTTCAACCAACGGGTGGTCAATCTTTGACAATACCGCTTCGCCAGTCGAGTATTGACCTGACTTGGTTTTTTTACCGCCCGCAACGCCTAGCTTTTCAAACAGCATCTCACCGAGCTGTTTTGGTGAGCCAAGATTAAATGCTTCACCAGCGACTTCATAAGCGCGTTTTTCAAGTGCAATGATTTCTTCGTCGAAACGTTGCGATAGCTCGTTTAAGAATGGGCGCTTGATTAAAATGCCATTTGCTTCCATTTGGCAGAGTATTTCCGCAGTTGGAATCTCTAACTCGTGTAGCAGCTTGGCATTGTTTTTATCTGCCGCCAGTTTTTCGCTAAATAAATCAAACAGCTGATAGGTAATGTCGGCATCTTCACAGGCATAATCGCTGGCCAAATCAATGGTAACTTGGTCAAAACACACTTGCTTAGCGCCTTTACCAGCAACGTCTTCAAAGCTGATAGTTTGCGTATGCAAATAATGGCGTGCCAAATCATCCATACCGTGGCGAGTAGCGGCCGCGTTAATTACATAACTGGCAAGCATGGTATCCATCGCCCAATTATTAGGTTTGTCATGAATACTGCCTAATAAATCGATATCATAAAAGCTAAGAATATGGGCATCATATTTTAAATGTTGACCGATTTTACCAATGTTTGGATTTTCTAAGATGGGTTTTAAGCGCGTCAACACCATATCGCGGTCAAGCTGTTTGGTAATCAGCTCATCGCCTTCTAGATGAGCTAGCGGCACGTAATAAGCTTCGTGAGCTTTTACCGCAAAAGACAAGCCAACCAATTCAGCCTGACGCCAATAAACGCTGGTGGTTTCGGTATCAATGACAAAATGCGGTGCAGATTCTAATAATGTAACCAAGCTATCAAAAGCAGGCGCATCTAAAACCGTGTGCCACGCTTTATCATGACTTTTACTATCTTTGATATTATCGATAACACTTGATTGTAGAGATTTGGCGATTTGCGCTTGCGATTCGGCATCCGCTTGACTGTCGGCAACGCTTTGTGCGCCATTCCCATTAGCATTGGCGGGATGATTGGGATGGTCGAGTGATGCCAACTCATTTCTAAATTCAAGCTCGCTATAGAGTGCGCGTAGCTCATCGATATGGGCGCACGGGTCGGTATTGATTTTTAAATCTCGCCAATCTTGACCAATTTCTAAATCAGTGACGATGGTTGCTAATTGCGCATTAAAGGGAATGTCGTCGGCATATTCGACCAGATTTTTGCCAGCGCGTCCTTTGATATTGGCGACGTTTTTGAGCATGTTATCAATGTTGCCGTATTCGTTAAGCAGGTCTTTGGCGGTTTTTTTACCGATACCGGGTACGCCTTTAATGCCATCAGAGGAGTCGCCCATCAGCGTTAAAAAGTCAATCATTTGCTCAGGATTAATGCCAAATTTTTCCACTACGCCTGCGCTATCAGTGACTTTACCGGTAAAGCTGTCTTCTAATATCACGCAGTCATTAATCAGCTGCATCATATCTTTATCACCGGTCGAGATAACGACGTGATGACCTTCGGCAACGGCGCGATGGGCTAGAGTGCCAATAATATCGTCGGCTTCCGCGCCTTCGATACGTAATAATGGAATCCCTAGCGCCACCACCAAACTATGAATATAAGGAATCTGCTCGGCAAGCTCGACATCCATTTTTGGTCGATTGGCTTTATATTCTTCTGACATGGCATGACGAAAAGTCGGTGATTTGGTGTCAAAGCAGACTGCCATATGGGTTGGATGATAACGACGCATGAGCTTTAATAACGCATTTAACGTCCCACGTATGGCGTTAGTGACCAGCCCTTGAGAGTTTTGCATAGTCTTTGGCAAGGCATGATAGGTGCGAAATAAATAATAAGAGCCGTCGACCAAGATAAAGGGCGGCTGCTCTTTGTTCACATGGCTGGTATCCATCGTTGCCACATTGGGCATGGTGGCAAAGTTTGGTAGCGTATTGGGATTAATGGGCGAGTGCGAGTTGTGATCGTTGTCGGTCATAGAAAGTCACTTATTATTTATTAGGTATAATCAAAAATGAGAAAAAAGATAACCCATTATAACGATAAAAGCGTCGCGTGCCGAATGGCTTAAGAGTTAAGATGTGTACGACTCAAAACGATAGCCAATAAAAAAAGAACCCAGACCAGCTGAGTTCTTTTATCAGTTTTCTTCTGACTAATTAATATTCTTTCTAAGAGTTATTTTACTTCTGACGTCACTTCACTATCGATATTGCCATGGGTGGCTTTCGAATATGGGCAGACTTTATTGGCTTTTTCGACCAGTTTTTGAAATTCATCGGCCGATAGTTCTGTATTTTCACCGATTACGTGAATCTTTACGGCTAATTTAAAGTCCAAACCTTCGCCTTTCATTAAATCTACTGATACTTCGGTAGTCGAGTCAAATTTTGCTTTTTCTTCACCTTTGACCGCTGCCAGTGCGCCATCAAAACAAGCAGCATAACCCATAGCAAATAACTGCTCTGGATTGTTACCGTCTTTACCAGAACCCGGTGCGACCATGTTAATGGTCAAATCACTATCTTTTAGGCTCGCATTACCCGTACGGCCGCCAGTAACGGTAGCTTGTGTAGAATACAATGTTTTCATAACATATCCTTTGTTGTTGGTTTTTATAATTAAATGATTTATCTACTATGTGACCTTCCTTACATGTGATCTTACTTAAAAAGCGATTTTACATAGTAACTCCTTAGATTAGCACAGTGAGCAACGTTGAACGTATCGCGCAAGTTTAGAAATGGTAACTTGCTAAAATGTCTAATCGGAGTTTTCTAAAACCATAATAGTAGGATTTTGATATATAAATAACGATACTATTAATGTAAACTAATCACAAAAAGTATTTTACTAACATATTACAGTAACCAAAGTAGCTAAAAAGCGTTTAATCATAAGGACATTGTTTAATGAATGCCTCGCTAAATAAATGGATTTTATTACCAAGTATCGTCTCTCTAATGGCACTTGCGCTCAGCGGCTGCGAAGAAGAGGACGTGTTTTTTGGCGTAGGCAGTAGCAATAATATAACGCTGAGCAGATTTGCCGATAGCTATGACAGTAAAGCCAATGCGACTGCGATTGCGCGCATCGATGAAACCTACCGTACCGGTAATTATGAGATTAAAACCAGAAATCTTGTCAATAACTACAGCAATCAAAGTTTAAATACTTTAGACAAAACGGTACTAGCCGATAAGTTCGAAGGACGATTGGAACACAAAAATATTGAAGTCAGTGGCCGCACGGTCAAACGGCCTATTTATGAAAAAAACAGCAATAACAAGTTCAATTATCAAACCACTTATAAAACCTTGGACTTGTCAGGTGTGAAAGCCGATGATTACCGTGCAGGCGTTCCGCTAAGCAATAGTCGCGGCATTAAGACGGGCTTAAGTCACTATTCTAAACTGCCAACCAATTTAGCCTTTCCAGCAGGCTCGGTTTGCTATATTCCCGTCGTCAGCAGCGAGCGTAAATTTTTAGCTTTTAACGAAAAAGACAAAACAGGATACTCGTCGCTTGATAAATGGATTGAAGCAGCCGAGGCGCGTTTTAGTGATGATAGAAAGCCTAGAACTACTAAGGTTGGTTATGGCGTAGATAACAAGCAACAAGCGGCGCAAGTGATGTTTTTTGAGTATAAAGACCAACCGGCTTATCAGTACAACGGGGTTGAATATAGTAAAGATATTTATGAAGCCGATTATATCGCCGAAGGCAACAGCAATCCAAATACCAACAGCTTTCGCGGTGTGGTCGATTGCACAATTGTCAATGATGTCGCCGCTGACTTTTTAGAACGAGAAATCAAGCGTTATTATTAAAGCTAAGAGCGCCTAACGCTTAAAGGTTTTTAAAATTTAAAAATATCCGCACTCTCTACTTAGTTAATAGAGAGTGTTTTTTATGCGCTAATTCTGCAACCAAACGCTAAATCCGCTACAATACGCCCATTATTTATCCTATTTATTTAGCGTGATTTCTAAATCACACAACCGTTGAAGCCGAAATTATGAGCGTAGATCCAAAGAAATTAAGCAAAGAAGTCGCCAAACGCCGCACCTTTGCCATTATCTCGCATCCCGATGCGGGTAAGACCACCATGACCGAAAAGCTGCTGCTATGGGGGCAGGCGATTCAGGTGGTTGGTGAAGTAAAAGGCCGCAAAACTGACCGTCATGCGACATCTGATTGGATGAGTATGGAGCAGGAGCGCGGTATCTCTATCACCACCTCGGTCATGCAGTTTCCTTATAAAGACCATATGGTCAACCTGCTAGACACCCCGGGTCACGCCGACTTTAGTGAAGATACGTATCGTACTCTGACCGCGGTAGACAGTGCGCTAATGATGGTCGATGGCGCAAAAGGTGTCGAAGAACGGACCATCAAGCTGATGGAAGTTTGCCGGATGCGTGATACGCCTATCATCTCATTCGTCAATAAACTTGACCGTCAGATTCGCGAGCCGCTTGAGCTACTCAGTGAAATTGAAGCAGTATTAAAGATTAAATGTATTCCGGTCACGTGGCCGATTGGTATGGGGCAAGATTTCGTTGGGGTTTATCATTTAACCGAAAATAAAACTTACCTATATGAAAAAGGTCATGGCGGCGAGATGACCGTCTCTGAGACGCGCGAAGGTTATGATTATCCTGATATCCGTGAGCGCTTGGGCAAGCTGATGTTTGATTCTTTTGAAGAGTCGCTTGAGCTGGTACAAATGGCGCTCGAAGACTTTGAGGTCGATGCGTTTTTAAAAGGTGAGATGACGCCTGTATTGTTCGGGACGGCACTGGGTAACTTTGGCGTCAACATGGTACTTGATACCTTGATTAAATATGCACCACCGCCAAAATCGCATCCGACCAATGAGCGCGAAGTCGCCGCAACCGAAACCGAATTTAGCGGTTTTGTGTTTAAGATTCAGGCCAATATGGATCCGCGTCACCGTGACCGTATTGCTTTTTTGCGCGTGTGCTCTGGCAAGTACGAAAAAGGCATGAAAATGAAGCACGTGCGCTTGGGTAAAGACGTGCGTATTGCCGATGCTTTAACGTTTTTAGCAGGTGACCGTGAAGCGCTAGAAGAAGCCTACCCGGGTGATATCATTGGCTTACATAACCACGGAACCATTTCGATTGGCGACAGCTTTACCGAAGGCGAAGAATTAAACTTTACTGGTATTCCGCACTTTGCTCCTGAATTGTTCCGCCGTGTGGTGCTAAAAGACCCGCTTAAATCAAAAGCGCTGCAAAAAGGTTTACAGCAGTTAAGCGAAGAGGGCGCAACGCAGGTCTTTATGCCGCAGATTAATAACGATTTAATCTTAGGTGCAGTCGGTGTCCTACAGTTTGAAGTGGTCGCCCACCGTCTAAAAGAAGAATATAAAGTGCAATGTATCTTTGAGCCGGTATCGATTGCGACCGTACGCTGGATTCATTGTGATGATGAAGTGGCGCTGGCGAAATTTAAGAAAAAAGCCCACGACCAATTATCAATAGATGGTGGCGGTTATTTAACTTATCTCGCGCCATCTCGGGTGAACTTGCAGCTGATGCAAGACCGCTATCCTGAGATTACTTTTAGCAATACGCGCGAGCATTAAAATCGGAACTTTAATCTTTATACTTACATTTTAAAAGACACGCTATCGTGTCTTTTTTATTAAAAAATTTTTGGTTGTAATCAAATATGAGTTTGTACAAGCGCATTAAGTACTCAAAAACACAAACAGTGCGCCTACAATAGGGCGCAATAGTTACGGTAGAATATCAATAAACCTTATTTGTACGTGAAAGAGGCTATATGAAATCTACAACTGACATTCATAACAATAACTCAAGATTTACTCAACCACTCCCATCTCTACGCAGCGTGGGACGTCTGCTTACGTTGCTAAGTAGTGGCTTATTACTTGGGGCTTTAAGCCTATCAGCTCAGGCGAGTAGCTTGATTAGTCATAGCGAGTATTTGGACTATGAGTTGCCTAAAAAAATACAGGAAAAATGTACAGCGCGTGATAATTGTCCAGATATTGAGGTGAAATACCTTAAGACCAATCATACTTGGATAAATAAGCTTGCCAATGCGCGTATTGATAATTTAGTGGTAAATAGTAAGCCAACGGAGTCCGCGCCCATCACCAAGCAAAGTAGCCCAGCCGAGGTCAAAGCTGCCATCGACGGTTTTGTTAGCGCGCAGTTTGCTGATTTACCCAAAGACAGTATTTTTGTTTATAGCTTAATGGTGACGCCTGAATACTTGGGTCATGTGAATGATTTTGAGCTGTTTGAAATAAACTCTTATGTCTTCACTGGTGGCGCTCATGGCATGCCATATAGCGAGTATCTGATATTTGATCAACAAAGCAAAAAACAAATCCAATTAACAGATATGCTACAGCCTAACAAAAAATCAAAATTTAAAGCTTTAGCTTATGATGCTTATAAAGACTGGGTCAAAACGGTCGATGAAGATGCTGCAAGCTATGAAAAAAACTGGCCATTTACCTTAAGTGAGAACGTAACCTTGACTGATAAAGGGATCGATATTCGTTATCAACATTATGCTATCGGCCCTTACGCATACGGAATGCCCGTACTGAGTATTCCTTACAACAAGCTTGGCGGTATTATAAAACCTCGCTTTATAGCTAAATAATATCAACAATAATTTTAGCCAGTATGAAGATAATTGTATAAGAACAGCCATTTATAGAAAGTTATTAGTTAAAAATAGCCATTGAATATTTTATAAAAATAAGGAGTGATAACATGACAAACCATACAGAAACTGCACATACACCTGTGACGACAGAGGGTGCAACTTGGCAACTTAATGCCCTGACCGAAGCACTAGGCGATCTGACCTTGAGCGTCAGTGACAGCCTGTCTGTTGGACGCGGTAGCGATAATGACGTGGTGCTCGGTAGCAAGCAAGTGTCGCGCAATCACGCGGTCTTGAGCCTATTAAATGGTGAGCTATACGTTAAGGACTTAGAGTCATCGAATGGTACTTTTATCAATGAGCAGCGGATTGAGGGCAATAAATCTCAGCGCCTTAATGCCAATGATACGCTAGGCTTTGCAAGCTTTAACTTTCAGGTAATTGCGCCTGTTGCTGCGACCTTGGATAATGAACAAGCTGCTCCAGCTGTGTCGGATGAGCCAGTATTAAGCGCAAACAGTGATACGTCTACTGAATCGATACCAGCCGCCGCCGAACCTGCCGTTGTAGCGCCAGTCGTTAGCGAAGCACTAGATAAAGAAGCTGATGTTAAAAAGACTGTTGTCGAAGAGCCAGTTATTAAAGAAGCTAGGGTTGATGAGCCCATTGTTCAAGAAGCAATAGTTAAAGAGCCAACAATTAAAGAAACGGTAAACACAGAAACAGTAAACAAAGAGACCGGAATTGATGAAGTATTATCCGCAGCTGATACCAGCGAGCCATCAACTTCACCTACAACTAGCGCACCGGTTGTAGAAGAACCAGCACCGAGCGCCGTTCGTCAGGCTCAATATGACACCGATGCGGCAGCGCATGATAAGACTACGACGACCACCTTGCAAGAAGAGGCGGATCCCGATGTCCTACGTGCTAAGCAAGCCGCTACCGCCCAGTTTTCGGGCACGGCCAATTTGGGTCAGCCGCGCGACCTTGGTACATCAGGTAATAATGCCATGGATCAAGCGCTTAATAATCCTGCCAATGCGGAACAAGCTGAGAAAAAACCGAGTGGTGGCTGGTTTATCTGGGTATTTATTGCTATTTTAATCATTGGCCTCGCGCTATGGTTGTTTAATAAAGGCAGTATGTAAGAGTTCTATCTTTATAAACTAAACGGCATTCTTAAAGAAATAAAGCAGCTGCCCGCTTATAAAGATGATGGATTTCATAAAAAACTATGCAATTTTTATAAAACCATGCAATAAAGACGGGCAGTTTATGCTTTAAATGATGTCTCGTTAATTTAGCTTCGAAAAAAGCTGCAATTTCATATCAGGAAAAATAGCAATACAATCAAGTGTTTGACAGCTTTTATGAAAATAAAGCTAAAAAAAATGAAAAAGGGCTTGCGTCTAGCAAAATATTTGATAGAATAGCCACCACTTTGAGAGAACAAGCCGACTTAGCTCAGTTGGTAGAGCAACTGACTTGTAATCAGTAGGTCGCCAGTTCGATCCCGGCAGTCGGCACCATCTCTTTCAAAGTCGCTTTTTATGAATTTACTTTCAATTGAAGTGATTTATATCAAGCAATCTAGGTGGGATTGGGGAGCGGTCAAACCCAACAGACTGTAAATCTGTCGCGAAAGCTTCGAAGGTTCGAATCCTTCTCCCACCACCATATTTGTTCTAAGTTTGTCCTAGCGCCAAGCATACTCTTTATCTTGTACGACTCTCAATTAGAGTTAAATAATATAAGAGTAAATGCGGGTGTGGTATAATGGTAACACCTTAGCCTTCCAAGCTAATGACGCGGGTTCGATTCCCGCCACCCGCTCCATATATGCACCATCGCAGCAACTATCAAACATCACGACAGTCAGTTATTATTGCTGTATCGTGATATTTTTTTTAGTACAACCTATAGGTTGGCTACTGTAGTTTTTAAAAGCATGCTCATATAGCTCAGCGGTAGAGCACTCCCTTGGTAAGGGAGAGGTCTTGAGTTCAATTCTCAATATGAGCTCCATTTAATGTTCAAGCCTTGTCTATATGCTTTACTATTTTGATAAAGCATCACATTTCGACAAGACAATGTATTTTACAAAAAATTGTAGCAATATCGAATTATAAAATATTGAAAATTATAAATAGAGTGTGGCAGTTAATCATTTAAAGGTGACACTAAGGTGTTGCCTTTTAGTGCTGTCAGTAGGTTTATAAATATATTTTTTAGAAAAAGCTGTTTTGTTGAGATGTGCTAGCATATGGCACAATATGCAAGCGATTGGAAAACAAGTATAATGCCCATATATAAAGATGTGCTTAGCAAGCAAGCATCTTGAATACATTCATTTTAGTAGCTAAACCATAGCGTCAACGGTTTGATGGTTATTACGCATCATGAGCCGTCAAACAGCTATTTACCGATCTTTGATTATTAAAGATTCATCAATAAAGAGGAAATACCCATGGCAAAGGCCAAGTTTGAACGCAGCAAGCCACACGTCAACGTCGGTACCATCGGACACGTTGACCACGGTAAAACAACATTAACTGCCGCTATCGCAACCGTAGCCGCAATCACCTCTGGTGGCGAAGCCAAAGACTACGCAGCGATTGATAGCGCACCAGAAGAAAAAGCACGTGGCATCACCATCAACACCTCACACGTAGAATATGACACCCCAACCCGTCACTACGCCCACGTTGATTGCCCAGGTCACGCCGACTATGTTAAAAACATGATCACCGGTGCAGCCCAAATGGACGGCGCAATCCTAGTCGTATCAGCAACTGACGGCCCAATGCCACAAACCCGTGAGCACATCCTGCTATCACGTCAGGTTGGCGTACCGTACATCATCGTCTTCATGAACAAATGTGACCTTGTTGACGACGAAGAATTGCTTGAGCTAGTAGAAATGGAAGTTCGTGAACTGCTTAACGACTACGACTTCCCAGGTGACGACACCCCAATCGTCAAAGGTTCAGCTACCCAAGCCCTTAAAGGCGACGAAGGTCAATACGGCCAACCAGCCGTTGTAGAACTACTAGGTATCCTAGACACCTACATCCCAGAGCCAGAGCGTGACGTTGACAAAGCATTCCTAATGCCAATCGAAGACGTATTCTCAATCTCAGGTCGTGGTACCGTAGTAACCGGTCGTGTTGAATCAGGTATCGTACGTGTTGGTGACGAAATCGAAATCGTCGGTATCCGTGACACCCAAAAAACCACCTGTACTGGTGTAGAGATGTTCCGTAAACTGCTTGACGAAGGTCGTGCAGGCGAAAACTGTGGCGTACTACTACGTGGTACTAAACGTGAAGACGTACAACGTGGCCAAGTACTAGCCAAGCCAGGTTCAATTACCCCTCACACCAAATTTGACGCCGAAGTATACGTACTGTCAAAAGAAGAGGGTGGTCGTCACACACCATTCCTAAACGGCTATCGTCCACAGTTCTACTTCCGTACCACTGACGTAACTGGCGCAATCCAATTACAAGACGGTACTGAAATGGTCATGCCTGGTGACAACGTTGAGATGGGCGTAGAGCTTATCCACCCAATCGCTATGGACAAAGGTCTTCGCTTCGCAATTCGTGAAGGCGGCCGTACCGTAGGTGCTGGTGTTGTTGCTAACGTCCTTAGCTAAGCATTAAAACCCTAACGCTATTAGAGGAATCTAAGCGTTAAGCAGTAAGAAAAAAGCCATCCTGATAAGGGTGGCTTTTTTTATGGGTCATGAATGAGGATAAGGGGATAAATACTAGGGTCTGTTCTTAATTTGAAAAAATAAATTCCAAAGCTATAAATTATAAGGACTGCTTCATATATAGTAGATTAAAGATTTGCTTATAGATAGCTATAACCCTTATTATATAGCGGTAGCATTTTAAAAATAAAAACACAATAACTTAAATCGGAGTAAATAATGATTACCCATGTACCTGATGTGACTTTCAAAACCCGTGTTCGTGATGAATCTATCGGCGGAGACAACCCATTTAAATGGTATGACCTAACCACAGATGAGTTATTTGCCAATAAAAAAGTGGTGGTTTTCTCTCTACCAGGTGCCTTTACGCCAACGTGTTCGACCAGCCATCTACCTCGTTATGAAGCGCTTTACGATGAATTTAAGGCGTTAGGCGTAGATGAAATCGTTTGCATTTCTGTCAATGATGCCTTTGTCATGTACCAATGGGGCCTAAAGCAAAACCGTGAAAACGTTTTTTTGCTTCCTGATGGTAATGGTGAGTTCACTCGTAAAATGGGCATGCTGGTTGATAAGAGCAATCTAGGCTTTGGTATGCGCTCATGGCGGTATTCGATGTATGTCGATAATAAAGAAATCAAAAAAGTGTTTAAAGAAGCGGGTTTTGATGACAACTGTCCAACAGATCCATTTGAAGTATCAGATGCAGATACCATGTTAGAATATTTGAAAAGTAATGCTTAATCACAATTCTTAAGTGCATTGACGTTTGACTGGTATCATCAGGCGTCGATAAATACTTGAATGCTGAAGCTCAAATACTGTCGAACTGCTTAATCCTTAAGTATAAGGGCTAAGCAGTTTTTTTATGTCTTCTATAAAGATTTTTGGAAGTATTAAACTAGGGTGTGTATAGAATTCAAATGAGTGGCAACCAGATAAAGACACAAGCAAGCATTACCGCTGCTGCATAGCTATCTTTGAGCTTATCATATCGCGTGGCCATGCCCCTAAAATGTTTCAACCTAGCAAAAGCGTTTTCTACCAAGTGACGGCAACGATACAAATACCAGTCTAGTGTGTCATTGTTGCTGTTTTTAGAGTTCGACTTAACGGGTATGAC
>NZ_LXWA01000021.1:0-557 GCF_001652315.1 Psychrobacter sp. SHUES1
ATGCCCCTAAAATGTTTCAACCTAGCAAAAGCGTTTTCTACCAAGTGACGGCAACGATACAAATACCAGTCTAGTGTGTCATTGTTGCTGTTTTTAGAGTTCGACTTAACGGGTATGACTGACTCAGCACAGTGCTTGAAGATACACTCTCTAATATCACTACTATCGTAGCCCCTGTCTGCAATCACCGCTTTAGTCTGGTTATTAATCGTGCTATCTATCAACGTCTTTGCCATCTTAGCGTCATGCACTTGCCCACCTGTCAGCTCAACATGTATAGGGTTACCACAAGCATCGACCACTAAGTGCAGTTTGCTGCTATTACCTGCAACACTTTTACCAATGGCCTCATCAAGATGACTGGCTGCACCTGAACTATGCTGATGAGCTTTGACCACGCTACCGTCTATAAATAACCATTCACTATCATAGTTTGCTGTGATTATTTTCATGAGCTTTTGCCATTTACCGGTTTTACGCCAATAACGGTATTGATGATATATGCGAGACCAATGACCGAAATAAGAAGGTAAGTCTCGCCATGGACAGCCTACTCT
>NZ_LXWA01000022.1:0-550 GCF_001652315.1 Psychrobacter sp. SHUES1
AGGTTTTGGGTTAAAGTTTCACTAAGTCTGTTAAAGTTTGGCATGGTCTGATTCGTCTTAAAAATTACTATTATGCCTTTGCTTTAACAGACTTTTTTGTTTTTTTGTCGTGTGCAGAGATGATTAATACATAAAGCTGACAACGTCTTGGCTGATGAGAAGCGAGAGCTTCGAGATCCACATAAACAGGTTAAATGGCTTACACCATAGAAAACCTACATTTAAGACCGCACGACTATATTTGAATGAATTTGATCAGGAGATCAAGGATGACTATTGATAACGACGTACTACGTGAACGCATCAGCTTATTAGGCTCATTTCTAGGAGAGGCGATTTCTCGGCAAACGGGCGAACAAACACTCAACACGATTGAAACCCTACGCCAAGGTTTTATCCAGCAACGCCGGGCGCCTAACGCAGCGAACCAGCAACAACTCATCGACTTTATTGCCTCGTTAGACAACCAAACCTTAAAAAATGTCATCCGCAGCTTTTCTATCTATTTCTTCTTAGCCAATCTCAGTGAAGAAAATTACTTACGAGAACA
>NZ_LXWA01000023.1:0-539 GCF_001652315.1 Psychrobacter sp. SHUES1
CGTTTTCTTGGTCTGTTGTTTAGTTTGTTCTCAATGTCCTGTATTTCATTATCAGAGACTTGTCTAAAGTCACAGCCTTTAGGCAGATACTCTCTGATCAAGCCGTTGGTATTTTCGTTGGTTCCTCGCTGCCATGACGCATAAGCATCGGCAAAGAAGAAAGGGCTAAAGAGCTTTTGTTTCACCCTTTTATGCTGAGCAAACTCTTTACCATTGTCAGAGGTAATGGTCTTAACCTGCAACCTCACTGGCGCTAAGAGTTCTATCATTGCCTCTGATACTTGCTGTGCTGTTTTATGACCCACACGCTTCATCTTCAATAGCCCCGTTTTACGTTCAACGAGCGTGACAATCGCTTGCTTGTGATGCTGACCGATAACGGTATCCGCTTCCCAATCTCCAATACGTGAGCGTTCTTCAACAATACAAGGGCGCTCATGAATCGAGACTCTGTCATTGATACGGCCTCGAGTCTCAGCGGTTAGACGCTGCCGGTATGGTTTTCCTTTACGTCTGAGACACTGCCACAATGTGCCGCC
>NZ_LXWA01000024.1:0-57330 GCF_001652315.1 Psychrobacter sp. SHUES1
GAGCAGCGTAAGTTGCGGTTTATTAAAGACTTTTTAGGGTCAAAGTCACTCAAATAGCATGAATTATGTCCATTAGCGACTACCTTCTACTTTTTAGCATGAATTTTGTCCATTACACCAATTGTTGGGTTTGGTATAAAAACGATACAGCGAGATGAAAAGTTGTTTTTCGCAGCATCTGTCGGCGTAGGCACAGCACGCAAGAAAAACAACTTTTCATTGAACGATTTGATAGCGACGTATCTGATTTATTTGTATTCAACTATATATTTTTAGTGCAGCTGATAGATGCAAAAAATAGTACACAACGTCATTATTAGTAGAGTATTAGTTACACAATACAGCTTTTTTACTCAATTCGTTTTAGCGCATAATTGTTCACACATTAAGCGCTAAGTATTTGACTAAAATAATGATGGAATGATAGCAAGTGTTGGCTATCTTAAGTACCTTTGCCCTCGTTATTTGACATGGTTTACATGCTCATTTAACGGGGGTTTTTTCTTATATAAGCGTTGTTTTTCTCGACCTTATTTTTTAAATTTTGTTTTTTTGCTACTTCATTAGCGGCTTTATTTACTGCTATTTTAAAGGAATCTATTATGACCACGCCTATCAATACGCCAGCATTTCAGGCTACGAATAAAAAAGCGCTTAAACACGCCTTCATTAAAAAAAACACTATTCCTACAGCCATATCAATGGTCTTAGCGGGTAGTTTTCTGACGCTAACTGCTGCCCAAGCTGCACCTGAAGTCACGGTCGTACCATCTGTGAGCAACAGCACCACAGTGGTCGAAAGTTACTCAGACGGCAAAACAGCGGTTATCACTGCGACGCCGAATGGCATCACCATGCAAGATGGTATGCCGTTTTACCGCACACAAGTGAGTACTGCGCCCCGTTATGTGGTTCGCTCAGGCGCTAATACTGTCGTTACTCAAGGCAATGCCACGGTCACGAGCGTACCTGTGACCAACCAAGTCACTAATCAAACCAGCAGAGTTGACGTCATAGCGGTTCCAACGACCAGCGTGACCGAAGTCTTGCCTGTGACGCCGGTGACCCAGTTGCCCGTCATCCATACACCAACGACCACCGTCGTCACTAATCAACCGGCAACGACGCAAATCGTTTCTACCTCTTTAGATACTCTGCAATTGACCCCAACTTTTAGCACGCCTGGTGTGGTTAATGCCCAAACCAAAGTCATGAAAATATTAAAGAATAAAGATGGTCGTGAAGTGGCCGTACCCGCCAATCATATCGCGCCTGGTGACGTCATCGAATATCACACCACTTATACCAATACTACCGCGCAGCCTGTTACTGATATCAATGCGATGGTGTCATTGCCAAATGGTGTCCAATTAGTGTCACTAAACAGTCCATTACCAACGCTTGCGACTACTGGTGGCGATAGCTATCAAACTATCCAAAAAGTGGGCAATACCGTGGTTGTAAAAGAAAACTATTCTGGTCTTAAATGGAACTTGGTTGATCTAAGTCCAAATGCTGCTCAGACCGTCGTTATACGAGCTAAAGTTCAGTAATGACGACCTTATAAAATATCATATTTTACTAAAAAATTACTCTAAAGCCTTGCAAACGCGAGGCTTTTGTCATTTTAAAGAAGAATAAATCTCCAACTATATAGTCAAGGAATTTTAGAATCGCTACAAGGTGACCGACCGCAGATAGTATATTGAGTACATCTAGGGCGGGTAACACCGTAGCGGTTTAAAAGTGCTGTAACTATACTTGTTAATATTTTTTATTTTCAAGCGACACTATCTGTCGTCTTGTTTATCTAATTATCCTACCTTTATAATGACTTAAGCCTGATTTTGCTAAAATACATACCTATAAATGATTTGGTAAATCGCGCTTATGGCAACCATCAATTATGAACGACTACAAGGTAAGCTCAATATCTTAGCGGACGCTGCTAAGTATGATGTCTCTTGCTCATCCTCCGCAGGCACTCGCAAAAACCAAGGCGGTGGTCTTGGTGATGCTTCAGCAACCGGTATTTGCCACAGCTATACCGAAGATGGTCGCTGTGTCAGTCTTCTTAAAATCCTTTTGACCAATCACTGCATCTACGATTGCGCATATTGTACCTCACGTAAAAGCAATGACACCCTGCGCGCTGCTTTTAGCGTCGAGGAAGTGGTTGATTTAACCATGCAGTTTTATCGTCGTAACTATATCGAAGGATTATTTTTAAGCTCAGGGATTTTTAAAAGTGGCGATTATACGATGGAGTGCTTGGTCGAGGTCGCCAAGATACTGCGTACCCGCGAGCGCTTTAACGGCTATATCCATCTAAAAACTATCCCCGGCGCGTCAAAAGAATTGTTATTAGAAGCGGGGCTTTATGCCGATCGCCTTAGTGTCAATATTGAAATTCCGACCAAATCAGGTCTGGCATTGCTCGCTCCAGAGAAGTCACATGATGAATTAAAAGCACCAATGGAAACCGTTAAAACTGAAATTATCACTATCAAAGAGAGCCGTAAAACCCATAAAAAAACACCTAAATTTGTGCCAGCGGGTCAAACCAGTCAGATGATTGTTGGCGCCAGTAATGAGACCGATTTGCAAGTCATACAGCTATCGAGCCATTTTTATCAGCAATATGATTTAAAACGTGTTTATTACTCAGGTTACGTACCGATGTTGTCTGATAGTCGCCTGCCAGCGATTGGAACGCCTGTGCCGATGATACGTGAAAACCGTCTGTATCAAGCGGATTGGCTGATGCGTTTTTACGGCTTTGGTGCCCATGAAATCGTTGAGCCTGACTCGCCATTTCTAGACTTAGATTGCGACCCGAAACTTGCTTGGGCAATCCGCCACCGCGAGCATTTTCCCGTTAATATCCAAACCGCCACTTACGAGATGATTGTGCGTATTCCGGGTATCGGTACCAAAACCGCTAAAAAGATAGTGAAGGCGCGTAAGTTTAATCAGTTGACGCTTTATCACTTGAAGAAAATGGGCGCGGCGGTCAATCGTGCCAAGTACTTTATCGCAACAACGGGTAAAAACGAGCATTTGGCGCATTTAACCCGTGATAATTTCCGTCAATATGTACTGGCGCAAACGCAGACCAAATATAAAGACCAACGCAACGGTCAATTAGCGCTGTTTTAATCAGCATGGTTTTAGTCGGCATGGTTTTAATTGCCACTATTTTAAATAGGAACATAAATGTCACAGCTGATGCAAAGTCACGATTACATTGTCGGTCACTTAACGCCCAGTATTGTGCTTTATGAGCCAAGTTTTGAAGGTTGGCTGAGTGCCGTATTTTATGTCTATACCAATAAGTTACAGGACGATGAATCCCTACAACTAATTGCTCACGACTGCTATATACCATCGTTGATTGCACAGGCAACAAGCGTAGCAACGGATGCAGACAACGCCGAACGCGTACTAATAATGCTGCATAAACTCTTAGGTCGTTCAGGTATGCGCAATATCCTCTGGGGATTTTTATCAGAAAAAGCTCATATCGGCACCACTTTATTTCAAGTAATTAAATACGCCATTGACTACCCTAGCCGCCATATTATGCAAGATTTGGGTAATTTGAATGTTTTGGAATTGGTACAAACCGTCAAATCGGTCAGCCGAGAAAAACACCGCATGGAAGCCTTTGTGCGTTTTGAGCACACCACTGACAATATCTACTTTGCCCGCGTTGAGCCTGACTTTAATGTACTGCCTTTGATTGGTGAGCATTTTCGTCAGCGTTATCAAGATCAGCATTGGGCGATTTATGATGTGGCGCGTGGCTATGGCATTTATTATGACAAAAGTAAAAGTACCCCGTCGCGCCCTGCTGACCTACAAACCATCACTAACCTAGATGATACGGTACTGCGTAATCCTGCCAGCATTCATAGTAAGGACGAACAGCGTTATCAAAAGTTTTGGCAAGGCTACTTTACTAATGTCAATATCAAAGAGCGTAAAAACCCACGGCTACATAAGCAATATCTGCCGCAGCGCTATTGGAAATATCTCAGTGAAAAGCAAGTGCTACCAAATGCTGAGCATTTACAAAAACGTCGCTAGTTTAGTAACGTTACCTATTGCCAACTGCTTATTCTCAGCTAAGAAAAGCATGGCAAATTTGACCTTATCTTTTTATCTTGGTGGTTGAGTTTTCGGCACTTTTAACTGACAATAGCAGCTTGATATCCTATTTGGTGACCGACGCTATTATGAAAGTTATGCGCTTACTGTCGTCCTTAAAGCATGATGAATCCGAGCGCGGCATTTTTCATCTGGGTCGCGCTTTGGTTAAAAATGGTCATACTTCCATTATCATTGCCAGCGCCGATGAAGAAAATGACTTGGTCAAACGCCTAAAGCGCGATGGTAATATCTACCATCAGCTTTATATGAATAAGAAATCTTGGCTGTCACTGCTACAAGTCGCCCCGCTGCGCCGCCTGATTGAAAAATACGACCCTGATGTCATTCATGTGCATTCGCGCACCCCTGCATGGATATTGCATTTGGCCTTGCGCCGCGCCCGCCTCAAGCGTCGTCCCAAACTGGTCTCGACCATGTACGGTTTTTATCCGATTAATAAATACTCGCAAGCGCTGCTCGATGTCGATACCATCATCACGGTCTCTGATAGCGTCACCAATTATTTAAAAAAAGGCCTGCGCCGTGAGGAGCTAGAGCCCAAAGTTATTAAACGTATTTACCGTGGTGTCGATACGCGCCGTTATCCGTATCGACACAACCCTTCTGTGTATTGGCTGCGCCATACGTTCGCCGAATATCCTGAACTTGAACACAAAAAATGGCTGGTTTTTCCGACTATCATCGGCAATGAATATGGGCAAGAATGGCTGATTGATATTTTGGGCAATCTGCAAGAACAATTTCCCAATATTCACGTCATTATTATGGATGATGATTACCGCGAAGGTGATGTGGCGCATGAAGATTTTCGTCAACGCAGTAATACGCTTGGATTGTCTGAGCGCATAACTTACGTTGGCAGCAAACGTAATGATATGCGCGAATGGCTGTCGGCGGCCAATATCGTCATGGCGCTTGCCAATGAGCCAGAATCGATTGGCATTAATGCGCTGCAAGCAATTCACTTAGGCACGCCAGTCATTGGCTGGGATCAAGCGGCCTTTAGCGAGATACTACAGCCACTTTATCCGCAAGGATTGGTCAAAAAATACAACGCCAAAGCGCTCTGTAAAGCGGTGCGCAACCAGCTAGAAAGTGTTACCCGTCCTGAGATGACCAATAAATTCACCATGCGTGAGATGATTGAACAAACCCTACTCGTCTATCAAGGGTTATATGACCAATCGCTTGCAGAAGAACAAGCGCAGGCGGATGCAGCGGCGATTAAAAAAATTAAGAAAGGCCTTAGTAAGGCATCTAAATCTATTCCTGAATCTCCTTATGTAAAAATCGAGCCCGCGGATAAAATCAGCAAAGTCAGGTTGTTTAAAGACTCTACTAAAACGACAGATGCTAAAGCAGAGACTAATGCTGCAACCGTTAAAGTAGAAAATGATAAGGCAATACAAACGATAGAAACAGTAAAACCAGCCGATAAACAAAAAGCAAACCAAGACCAAAGCAATATCTAATAGCTTATTTATGACCCCTTATTTTTAGCGAAAAAAAGCACTGCTTCTATTGCTAGATACAGTGCTTGAGATAGTGGCTAATAAACTCTAAACTCTTTATAAATAATAGGCTTTTGCAAAACAGTTTTTAACGCCAATTGAACTTTAATATAAACTTAGTAAGTCGTCGGCGTATGCGCGCTTACGATACGAGTTATGCCATCAGTAGGATTGATAAAGGTGTGCGGTTTAATGGTATCAATCACATAACTGTCACCTTCATTCAACAAATAAGTCGTCTCTTCGATACGAATTAAGACTTTGCCTTCAATAACGGTGCCAATCTCTTCGCCTTCGTGAGCGATTTTTTCTTCGGTCGAGCTATTGGGCTGATAGGTCTCAATCAAAAACCCCAGATTTTTGGTGGTGCTACAGTTATATACCTGTTTGAGCGACACTCTACTGCTTGACTCGCTAAGCTCTATCAAATCCTTTGGTGTGACCACCACACGTGCTTTGGGCTCTTTCCACTCATCACTGAAAAAAGTCGTCAAATCAGACCCTAGCACCTGTAAGATGGCTTTAAGTGTATTGACCGCTGGGCTGACTTTATTACGCTCAATCGCACTGATTGAAGTATTGGTTACCCCTGCCATCCTTGCCAGCTTGCGTTGCGAGTAGCCTTTTGCAAGGCGCAGTTGATTGATTTTTTTACCGATATCCTCTTCAGGCTGGCTGTCCATTTCGAGTTCAGATTCTGACGCATCTTCTTCAGCGCTGTTAACGTCATCAGCATCGTCTTCGTCTTGTTTTTCAGCCTCGTCTTCGAGTAAGTCCATTTCATTTTCAGGCGCAATGTCCTGTTTTTCAATATCGTTTTCTGCACTATTATGAACCGTGTTTTTTGCTGGCATAGTGGATAAATTCCTTGAATAGAAATTTTGACAAATCGTCTTGTGCATAATTTAACTCAGGATGCCATTGTACACCAATCATAAATGGATGTTTTATTAAGCTGATGGCTTCTACCAATCCATCCGGTGCACGTGCTTCGACAAATAAATCTCGACCTACTGTATTGATGGCTTGTTTGTGCAACGAATTGACGTGCCATTTTTCGCCAAACGCTGCCAGTCGCCCCTCAGGCTGAATAATCACGTCATGCACCGGCTGGTATTGCACCTCAAGCGGCTGGGTATTGTCTTCCAAATGCGGCTCATAAAACCCTTCTACTTCACGCCAATCTGGATGCAGGCTACCATCAAAATAGACATTCATCTCTTGCAAGCCTCGGCATACTGCCAATAAAGGCGTACCCGCCTTCTCTGCATGAGCAAGCAGTTTAAAGCTCAGCTCATCACGACCTAAGTCCTGCTTTTCTTCAATATGCGAAGCGCCATAACGTGCAGGCGCGACGTTACTGTAACTGCCCGTCAATAAAATACCGTCAGCAATGGCAATCAAAGCCGCGAAGTTCTCACTCTCAGCGGCAGTATTGGGCAGCAAGATAGGATTGCCACCATAAAAATGTACCGCATCGATATATTTTTGGTACACCGCTTGCGCAGGTTGACCGTCGACCATTTTATGACAGGAGACGATGGCAATAATGGGGCGATAAGTTTGCATTTTATTCTTCCTTGAATGTGATATCTGAGCCTCAAAACTTCAATATACCGAGATTTCTTTGATTAAAATCTAACACAAAATTTCGGACATTGTAAACTATAAACTTCATTTTTAGATAATTAAAACCAATATGAATATAATTAATTACTTTTTAATAGTTTTAAATATCATTTGACAACTATAAATTTCAGTCATATATTGAAGGACATCAGTAAGACAAAAGGTGAATTACCGTCTCTACACCCCAATGTCATTACCGATAAAAACAAGGCTAAGAACAATGCTAAGTGATTCATTTTGCAGTAAAAACATCAAGCAATGATAGGAAGGAAATACTTAGTAAAGTAAACCATGTGGTATCAGCCACGGCAGTTATAAGTGCTGTTTTATTTAGCAATACTGTTTTATTTAACGTCATTCACCATCAGGATTTGTCAATTATGAATGACAGCGGCCATAAACGGCGCAACTATAATCAGAGTAAAAATCAACATCAATAGGGATAATAGACATGACGACAACCAAGGGAATGGTCGAATCTGCAAATAATACGGAATATGTGTATGTTGCAGCGGGGGATATTAATGGCTTACTTCGTGGTAAGCGCATCCCCTTTAATCAGATGGAAAAAGCAGAAAATGGTGCCATACGCTTACCTTTATCAATTTTAGGCGTCGACATCTGGGGCGCTGACGTTATCGAATCCTCTCAGTGCAATGGCGATATCGATGCCATTGCTCGTCCTACCGGCCGCGCTGCCTATCCGCTCCTCAATACCAGCGCGCCCTCATCGCTATTGCCCGTTTGGCTTTATACCGAAGACAACGAGCCTTATTACGGTGACGCACGCCACGTCTTAGATTATGTCAGTAAAAAATTCAAAGCACTCGGATTAACGCCAGTCATGGCAACAGAGCTTGAATTTTATTTGATTGATTACACCGAAGGTGAAAGCCCAAAACCGCCTATCCGTCCAAAGAGCGGCTTAAGGCTAAATAAGACTTCTATTTTAAGTATCAATGACTTATTGCAGTTTGATGAGTTTTTAGACGAAGTTTATGAGCAATGCAAAAAACTTGATATTCCGGTTGATGCCGCTTTAGCTGAGAACGGCTGTGGTCAGTTTGAAATTAACTTATTACACGTCGATGACCCGTTAAAGGCTGCTGACGATGCCATTTTATTCAAACAAGTAGTTAAGTCCGTCGCAGCACGCCGCAAGCTAACGGCTACTTTTATGGCAAAACCCTTTGGATTGCAATCCGGCAACGGCTTTCATGTACACTGCAGCCTGCTCGATAAAGATGGCAATAATGTCTTTGATGATGGCTCAGAAGAAGGGTCAGACATCTTGCGTCATGCGGTCGCAGGTTTATTAAAAACCATGTCGGATTGCACCTTATTATTTGCCCCCCATGTCAACTCTTATCGCCGCTTTACCCCAGGTACACTGGCACCAAACAATGTGTCATGGGGCTATGAAAACCGCACCGCTGCTGTGCGCATCCCAGGCGGCGACTCACAAGCACGCCGTATCGAGCACCGCGTTTCTGGCGCCGATGCCAACCCTTATCTGGTCTGTAGTGCGGTATTGGCAGGCATGCTTTATGGCATCGAAAACAAGCTTGAAGCGCCAGAGCCGGTCAATAGCATCACTTATAACGAAGCCGAGCTTAAAACTTTGCCATTAGACTGGCTGTCCGCTATCCGCAAATTTGAAAGCAGCGACATCATCGATTCTTTATTTCCAAGCGAGATGATTGAGCTATTAATTGCAGTCAAAAAACAAGAAGCCAAACGCTTTGCTCAGCAAGTGACCAACCTTGAATACCTCACCTATTTACAGGATGTTTGATATGTCAAATAACTCAAATAGCAACTTAAATGGCAATGCAGCAATGAACCAAAACCCGCCTTCGAATAACACGCGCAACATTCCGCATTATTCAGACAATGGGCAATATCCTGATAGCTATTATGCAGCCAGCCGTAATCCTAAGCCCGACAGACCGACGCTAAAAAATGATATTCAAGTGGAAATCTGTGTAGTCGGTGGCGGTTATAGCGGCTTATCAACGGCGCTGCATCTCATTGAAACCGATCACGAAGTGGTGGTTTTAGAAGGTGCGCAAATTGGTTGGGGCGCATCAGGGCGTAATGGCGGTCAAATCGTCAACGGTCTTAACGCCAGCCTGCAAAAAATCAAAAAGTCTTATGGTCAAGAAAACGCAGATTTCGTCGGTCAGCTTGTGACCCGTGGCGGCAAAATCATTCGGCGCTTTGTCGCTGATTATAATATCGACTGCGATCTTAAAGAGAAAAATATCTTTGCGGCGTTAAATAATGGTCAGTTAAAAGACTTACAAGAGACGCATGCCCTATGGGAAAGTCATGGGATGCATGATCGAGAAATGCTCGACAAAAATGGCATCCAAGAACATATCAAAACAGACGCTTATGTGGGCGGTATTATTGACCATTCAGGTGGTCATATCCATCCGCTAAACCTCGCGCTTGGTGAAGCCGCTGCCATCGAAAAATCTGGCGGTACTATCTATGAAAACACTTTAGTCGTTGATATTGAATATGCCGATGACCACATCAAAGTTATTACTGAATTTGGTAGCGTCACTTGTAAGCAAGCGGTGCTGTGCGGCAATGCCTATCTCAATAAAGTCATACCTAAATTAACTGACCGCGTCATGCCGGTATCGACACAGATTATCGCCACCGAGCCCTTAGGTGATTTAGCAGACCAGCTGCTACCAACCGACGTCTGCGTCGAAGATGTGCGCTATATCCTTGATTACTATCGCCTGTCAGCGGATAAGCGCATGTTATTTGGCGGCGGTACTGTCTACGGTGGTCAAGACCCAGCCGATATCACCGCCAAAATACGACCAAATATGAATAAGATTTTCCCAGAGCTACGTGATGTCAAAATTGACTATGCGTGGAGTGGTAACTTTGCCTTGTCTTTTTCTCGCGTACCGCAAATGGGCAAACTGCATGACCGTGTTTATTTCGCTCATGGCTATAGCGGTCATGGGGTGACAGGCTCGCATTTATTTGGGCAGATATTAGCTAATGCCATCAATGGTCGCACCAAAGAGTTTGATACCTTTGCCAAGATTCCTTGGATTCCTTTCCCAGGTGGCCGCGCCCTACGCGTGCCGTATTCTGTCATGGGCTCATGGTGGTACGCACTAAAAGACACCACTGGCATGTAACGACGTCAAAATCTAACCATCATTATCTGTCATAACAATGGATTGTTGTGATGGCGCTCGATAGAAAGAAGATGCACTGGTGCGCTACTGACTATCGAGCAACAACCATAAAACAGAGTTTTAAAAAATTAGGTTTTACAGGGAGCGTAAATATGAACATGAAACTCAGCGAAGCTGTCGAGGGGCAGTTTCATAACAAGCGAGTATTTTTGACGGTATTAGCAGGGATTGCCATATATATCGCTTTTGCTTGGCTATCGACCACCCGTGCGCCAAACGAATCTTGGGGTGCTTTATCGCTATTACCTACATTATTAGTATTGGTCACTGCCATTGTTTCTAGGCGTCCATTTGAATCTATGATTGCAGGCTGTGTCGCGGGTCTTGTGATGCTCAATCCGTTTGATTTGGTTTCGCCTTTTGCTGAAAATATATCCCTCGTACTCGGTAATGAAACCATTGTCTGGGTAGTACTGGTTTGTGGTTTGATGGGCGGTCTGATTCAGCTGCTTGAGATCAGCGGTTGTCTCGATGGCTTTAGTGAATGGCTACAAAAAATCATCAAATCACGCCGGCAATCATTACTAGCGACTGCAGGACTGGGCGTGGTGGTCTTTATTGATGATTATTTAAACTGTCTTGCTGTATCGACGTCTGTTAAGAAATTGACCGATTTTTATGGGGTATCGCGAGAAAAACTTGCCTACATCGTCGATTCAACGGCGGCGCCGATGTGCGTTATTGTGCCTATTTCGACTTGGGCGGTCTACTTTGCCGGACTTTTAGAAGAAAATGGCGTCGCAAAAGACGGTGGTGGAATGGCACTTTATATGAGTGCCATTCCTTTTATGGCGTATGCTTGGTTTGCACTGGTGATTGTGTTTTTGGTGGCATATGGCATTTTGGGCGATTGGGGCCCGATGAAAAAAGCGGAAGCTCGCGCCAAAGGTGGCAACCCTGTACCTGAAGCTTTTGTCGATGAGCAATTGGTTTCAAACGTCAAGGCCAAACGCAAGCTATCGTTTAAAGCCAATATCATGAACTTTGCTTTCCCCATGATTTTATTGATTGTTTCAACCATTTATTTTGAAATTGATTTATTAAGAGGGGCATTACTGACCTGTTTCGTTACCGTTCTTATCTATTGGGCGCAAGGTATCTTAAGTTTCGAGACCCAAATGGAAGCCATTTTTAAAGGTTTCCAAGTCATGCTCTATCCATTATCAACGGTAGTCGGTGGCTTCTTCTTAAAAGCCATCAATGATGAGCTTGGCATGACGACGTACGTAATCGAGGCCATCACGCCTTATATGACGATTGTCATCTTTCCTGCTGTCATCTTTGCCGTCATGGCGTTCTTAACCTTTGCCACCTCATCAAGTTGGGGTTTGTATATCCTGGCAATGCCGATTGTATTCCCTATTTCGTTAGCACTTGGTGTCAGCACGCCATTGATGATTGGGGCACTATTGTCAGCGTCTTCATTTGGTAGTCATGCCTGCTTCTTTAGTGACTCGTCGTTATTAGCCTCACAAGGAGCGGGCTGCTCACCCATGCAACATGCCTTTAGCCAATTCCCCTATGCCATGCTTGGCGCGGTTTTATCCATCGTGACATTCCTAGGTTTGGGTTATATGATGGCTTGAGTATTATTTAAAGTATAGGCTGCATACGATGAGCGTTAAGGATTTGCTAAAGCATACAAATAACGACTGAGACAGTGCTGTATCTACAATACAATGATCTTGCTGCTTGATAGTATTAATAACTACCAACCATCACAGATTAAAAAAAATTTAAAAGATAGTGATAATAAAACAACCACAAATGGATTTTGATCAAAAGGAAATAACAATGAGCGACTATCAAATTACTAACCCAGCGACTGGCGAAGTAGAGGCCACCTACCCAACCTCTACTGAGCAAGACATTCAGCAAGCGATTGAAAAAGCTGATCGCGCTT
The DNA here is from genome assembly GCF_001652315.1 of Psychrobacter sp. SHUES1. Taxonomy (NCBI): domain Bacteria; kingdom Pseudomonadati; phylum Pseudomonadota; class Gammaproteobacteria; order Moraxellales; family Moraxellaceae; genus Psychrobacter; species Psychrobacter sp. SHUES1. Next base: position 12,447 of record NZ_LXWA01000024.1, read on the forward strand.
ATCAAGATTGGCGCAAGGTAACATTAGAAGAACGCAGTACGCTACTGCATAAAATTGCTGACATCTACCTTGAGCGTCAAGATGAGCTGGCGCGTATCGTCGCAGCAGAGATGGGCAAGCCTATCGCGCAAGCAAAAGGCGAGATTGGCTTAGTGGCTGATATTTTTCGTTACTATGCTGATAACGCCGCGCAGTTATTAGCGCCCCATACCATCGATGTTGATAGCGGTTCTGCCCTTATAGAGAAGCGTCCTGTCGGCGTGCTTTTAGGCATCATGCCGTGGAATTACCCGCATTATCAGGTTGCACGTTTTGCCGCCCCTAACTTTATGGCAGGTAATACGCTGATTTTAAAACACGCGCCGCAGTGTCCGAAAACAGCAGAAGTAATCGTTGATATTTTTAAAGAAGCAGGCTTGCCAGAAGGCGTCTATAACAATGTATTTGCGACCAATGAACAAGCGGCGACCATCATCGAAGACCAACGCGTACAAGGTGTGTCGTTGACAGGTTCTGAGCGCGCTGGACAAGCGGTGGCAAAAATAGCTGGCGGTGCACTTAAAAAAGTCGTATTGGAGCTTGGTGGCTCGGATGCCTTTATCGTTGCAGCCGATGCCGATATCGAACAAGCCATACAAGGGGCAATCGAAGGTCGTTTTGGTAATACAGGACAAGCTTGTAATGCCGCCAAACGCCTTATCGTCGTCGAATCTGTCTATGATCAATTCGTCGAAGCCTTTACCCATGCCGTACGTAACATGACATTGGGCGACCCTCTTGATGAAGAAACCTTTATCGGACCACTGTCCTCTAAAGCGGCGGCAGTCAATCTACAAGCACAGCTCGACAGCGCTATTCAAGCTGGCGCGACGGTACTGGTCGAGGGTGGTATGCTCAAAGACAAACCAGGCGCTTGGTTTGCGCCTGCTGTTCTCACAGATGTTGACGACTCTATGGATGTCTATTACGAAGAGCTATTCGGTCCGGTCGCTGTTGTCTATAAGGCTTGTGATATTGAGCAGGCGATTAAAATCGCTAACGATGTGCCTTTTGGCCTTGGCGCTTCTATCCAAACACAAGATGCGGCGCTGGCTGCTGATATTGCTGATAAACTAGACGTCGGTATGGTGACTATTAATGCACCGTCTGGTAGTGAAGCCAATACCCCATTTGGCGGTGTCAAACGCTCAGGGTTTGGTCGCGAGCTTGGTACGCTAGGTATTACCGAGTTTTTGAATTATAAATTGATTCGTGATAAATCCTAATCTATTTAAATCGCATTAAAAAAGCCTAGCATCTATTGATAGACGCTAGGCTTGTTATGATAAAGGCATTCTTTACTTTTTAGGCGGATTGTCTTTCAACCATAGCTGATTGACGATTTTTAACTCGCGTAGCTCTTCTGCCATGATAGCTTCACTGATGCCTGGATATTTGACGACGGCATAGCTATAAAGACCGATACCGAGCGCTGTCCAACCAAAGAAAATCCACCACTCGATAGCGCTCAGTGCTGACGGCATACCCGGCATATATAAGATGAGCAAGCCAATGCCCAGTACGATGGTAAACATACCGACCAATTTACCCGCTGGCACTCTAAACGGGCGCACCATATCTGGCTCACGGTAGCGTAAGACTAAGAAAGAGATGGCGACACAGGTATAAGCAATCACAATCCCAAAACCACCGGCATCAACAATCCATACTAGCATTTTACGACCAAATAAAGGCGCAAGCGTCGCCAAACCACCAATCAATAAAATAGCATTTTTCGGGGTTTTATATTTGGGGTGTAGTTTACCCAAAAATGCAGGCAACATATGGGCTTTTGACATGGCATAAAGTAAGCGACTGCCACCGATTAAAAACGCGTTCCAACTCGATAAAATCCCAAGTACACCGCCAATAACTAGTAAAATACCCGCCCATTTGCCATGCCACGCATTGGTCATCGCGTCAGCGGTCGCTAAGGTTGATCCTTGTGCTTGAATGAGCGGCAAAGTGCGGCCGACACTCCATGCCACGCCGACATACCACATCACCGCAATAATAATAGAGACAATCAAAAACTTACCGATATTAGGACGGGTCAGATCAATCTCTTCGGCCGCTTGCGGAATCACGTCAAAACCGACAAACATAAACGGCACCATGACAATCACCGTCATCATACCGCCGATACCACCGATAAAGGCAGGCGCCTGCACGGCTGTTGAGTTCGCAGGATTGTAAATTACCGCACCAATAAACAATAACGTACCGACGAATAAAATACCGAGTACGGCTGTTTTTTGGAACCAAGCGCTAACTTCCATGCCGCGAATATTGAGCCAAGTGACGATGATTGAGCCTAGCATACCGACCCCGACCCACGTGGCATACACATCCCAGCCCGCTATCGTCCATAGATAGCCTTGGTTATAATTGGGAATAAAGTATTCAACCACCGTCGGCAACGCTACTGCTTCAAAAGCAACGACCGAGAAGTAACCAAATAAAATACTCCACGAGCAAATAAAGGAAACCGTGACGCCAAGCGCTCGATGGGTATAGGTATGCTCACCGCCGGTGACTGGCATTGACGAGGCTAGCTCTGCATAGTTAACACCAATCATGATAACGGCCAAACCACCAATCATAAACGCTAACATCGCGCCCCATGTGCCCGCCGCTAATATCCAGTCCCCTGCTAAAACGACCCAGCCCCAACCGACCATAGCACCGAATGCTAAAGCAATAATATCAAACATGCCCAGCGATTTTTTTAGCTCAGACATAACCTACTCCTTGTCCGTGTGTCATCCGTGTCAGCCCTTTTTAACGGCACTGATACCCACTATTTTTATGTAATAGGGCGCTGCCCTTTTTTATCTTTTCCTGCCTATCAAGCGATAGGTTTAGTATTATTCATGACATTTGTCTTTTAAAACTTGCTTAGCAGAGACAGCAACGGCGTCTTGATTTGCAAGGCGCCGTTGTAAAACCACCACTCAAAGCAGCATTGTCATTATCCTAAGCTTAAGCTTTCATCTTTTGAATTAACGCCTTGAGCGGTCAAAATACCTTTGATAATATCAAGGCCTTCTTGTAGCACTTCGTCCTCTACTGTCAACGGCACCATCACGCGAATGGCGTTGCCAAACATGCCACAAGACGCAAGCAGCAATCCTTGCTCGAAAGCTTTGGTTTTTAGGTTGGCAGTCGCCGCCGCATCAGGCTTGCCATCGCTGTCGATTAGCTCAAACGCTAACATCGCGCCTTTATGGCGAATATGACCGATGCTGCTTAGGTTCAAATCTTTTAAAAACGCTTCGATTTTGTCACCAATCTCGATACTGCGCTCAAGCAGATTTTCTTCTTCAATCACTTCCATGACAGCAAGCGCAGCCACACAAGCCAATGGGTTACCAGAATACGTACCGCCCAAACCGCCGACTTGCGGGGCATCCATGATATCAGCGCGACCGATAACGGCAGAAATAGGATAGCCACCCGCTAAGCTTTTAGCACTGGTCATCAGATCCGGCTCAACACCCAATTGTTCAGACGCAAACAAGGTACCGGTACGGGCAAAACCACACTGGACTTCATCAAAAATCAGCACAATGCCATGCTCATCGCAAATCTCGCGCAAGGCTTTGGCAAACGATGGTGTCACTTGATGGAAACCGCCCTCGCCTTGTACGGGCTCAATAATCATCGCTGCCACTTCACTTGGATCGATATCCGCTTGGAAAATCATCTCAAGGCTATGCAATGCTTGTGCTTCGGTCACGTTTAGCTCTTCTGCTGGGAATAACGCATGGAACACAGGACCTGGCATCGGGCCAAAGTTCTTTTTATATGGCAATACTTTACCCGTTAGGCTCATGCACATCAGCGTACGACCATGCCAACCACCAACGAAAGAGATGACACCCGGACGACCGGTTTTTGCACGGGCAATTTTGATACAGTTTTCGACCGCTTCTGCGCCCGTAGTCAAGAACAAGGCTTTTTTCGGACCGCTGATAGGCGCTTTTTCGCAAAGCTTTTCAGCAAGCTCGACGTAGCATTCATAGTTAACCATTTGCGCGGCAGTATGGGTAAATTTGTCTAGCTGCTCGTGCACACGCTGGGTGATTTTTGGATGGCTGTGACCAGTATTCAGTACTGAGATACCGCCGACAAAGTCAATATAACGATTGCCTTCGATATCCCACACTTCTGAGTTTTTTGCTTTTTCGGCAAAAATAGGAAAGGCAATGCCAAGGCCTGTTGGCAAAACAGCTTTACGGCGCGCAAGTAATGATTGATTGGTAGTCATAAGAATATCCTTTTCTTTCTTCTTTACGTAGATGCCAATGATGGTATGGCGGTTTATAAAATAAGCTGTGGCTAAATTTGGGATTCATGCTGCTGAATCCCGTTAAATACTAGGTGAAAATCTATAAAAAACAAATGGTTAAAATATAAAACAGCTAACCATTAGCTCTAACTATTAACTAACATCAGAGCACCAATATTTGGTCACGACATATTCTTCAATGCCGTATTTTGAGCCTTCGCGGCCAAAGCCTGACTGCTTGACGCCGCCAAATGGTGCGACTTCGGTAGAAATAAGACCGGTATTATGACCGATGATGCCGTACTCTAAACCTTCAGTGACACGCCATGAGCGAGCATAGCTGCCGCTGTAGAAATATGCCGCCAAACCATAAATGGTGTCGTTGGCTTGACGAATGACGTCGGCTTCATCTTTAAAGGTAAAGATAGTAGCGATAGGGCCAAAAATTTCTTCATGGGCGATATCCATGTCACTGCTGATATCAGTAATCACGGTTGGGTTATAAGACAGTTCTGATGCGCCGTTGGTGCTACCGCCTGTGATAAGGGTTGCGCCTTTATCTAACGCGTCTTTGAGCAGCGCTTGAACTTTATCCAACGCTTTTTTGTTAATTAAAGGTCCGATATCCACGCCTTCATCCATGCCATTACCGACATTAAGCTCAGCGACTTTTTTCACAAAGACGTCGAGGAATTTGTCTTTGATACTATCCTGCACGTAGACACGGTTGGCACAAACACAGGTTTGACCCGCGTTACGATATTTAGAAGCGATTAAGCCTTCAGCGGCTTTTTCAAGATCGGCATCATCAAAGACGATAAATGGCGCATTGCCGCCGAGCTCTAATGACAGTTTTTTGATGGTTGGGGCACACTGTGCCATCAAGGTACGACCGACTTCGGTAGAGCCAGTAAATGACAGCTTATGAATGCGTGCATCGCCGGTTAGGATATCGCCGATGGTTGACGATTTGCCCGTGACGACTTGAATAACGCCTGCTGGAATACCGGCTTGCTCAGCCAATACCGCTAATGCCAATGCAGAAAATGGCGTTTCGGTCGCAGGTTTGATAATCATGGTACAGCCTGCCGCTAGTGCAGGAGCTGCTTTACGGGTAATCATCGCTGCTGGGAAGTTCCAAGGTGTGATAGCCGCGCAGACACCGACAGGCTGTTTTAGGATGACATGGCGCAATTGGGTTTGATTGGCAGGGATAACATCGCCGTATACGCGCTTACCTTCTTCAGCAAACCAGCGGATAAAGCTATTGGCATAGCCAACTTCCCCGCGTGATTCGGTTAAAGGCTTGCCTTGCTCGGCGGTCATAATGATGGCCAAATCTTCTTTATTGGCATCGATAAGGTCGGCCCACTTTTGCAGTAGTTCCGCCCGCTCTTTGGCAGTTTTGGCCGCCCACGTGATTTGCGCCTCATGAGAAGCCGCAACCGCGTCATTGACATCATCGGTCGTCAGGCTCGGTACGTTACCGATAATCTCACCGTTAAAAGGATTGCTGACGTCGATAGTCGCGGCATCACTGGCATCATGCCAACCGTCTTTGATAAAGCACTGCTGTTTGAGTAGGTCTGGATTTGATAGTTGTAGCGTATTTGACTGTTGTGACATGTTGACACTCCTTGTCAGTGTTGTTTTGCAAATAAGGTTTGCAGATTTATAGTGATAAACGAATAGCTAAAAATAAAAACGACTAAAAATAAAAGGTTATGACTTAAATAATTATTGATAACTTGTTATTTGTTCAATATACTGAACATGCATTCTATATATGAGACATCATTATAAGAATGATAATCCCCTATTTGCAACCCCTATTATCAATTTTGTGCTGATTTATCATTTTATTTTGCTACTTCCTTAATTTTATCGTCTTTTATAGGTTTCTTATGAGCACCACTGCCGTTCCTGCTTTGGACAAAACTTTTCAGATTTTAGATTTGATAACTGACAGCGCCCAACCTTTAACGGCGGCGCATATTGCCAAAGCGCTTAACCTGCCGCGTAGCTCAACCCACAATATTTTGCAAAGTTTATTAGCCAAACATGTCATCTATAAAGACAGCGACAGCCGCTTTCATTTGGGCTCGTATTTGATGTATTGGGCGGGCAAATATGAGCAGCAGCAAGGCGTCATCCAGTTATTCAAAGACCTTATTGTCCAGTATCCAATCCTTCTTCAGCATACGGTGACATTGTCCAAGCTCGATTTTGGTGAAGTGGTGTTTTTGGCTTGTCATGAAGCGCCTGCCCCGCTCGGCTTTACTTTCCGCGCTGGTGTACGCGTACCGGCAGTATTCTCTGCCACCGGTAAAGCGATGCTTTCCACCTTTTCTATGGACAGCATAAAATCCATCTATGCCAGTGGTTTCCCTACGCCTATTACCCAATATGGCGTCGATAATTTTGCAGATTTATCTACCGAGCTGACGGCTATTAAAAACAGTCGTATCTCACTTGATGATGGGCAACTGCGCGAAGGTATGTATTGCCTTGGCACTTATATTCGTAACGCTTCTGGCAACGCGGTTGCCGGTATGGCGGTCAGCTTTTTACAAGCAGAATATGAGTCCAAGCGAGCTGAGGTCAGTGCGGTACTGATTGAATTGGCAGAGCAAATTGAGCAGCGTTTGGGTTTTAAGGATGAGCATTAAAATCTAAACGCTGCTAGCTGTTTAATTTTTCCAATCGTTTTATTAATTTTAATAGAGTCTTTTAATCTTCTGAAATCAGCCCTGATAAAAATGCCTGCAAATTTTCATTGAGCTTTTGCAGGTAGTAACCGCCCTCGACCAAGACAATTAACGGTTTTTTTAACGCTTTTAGCTTTTGCGCCAATACGGTAAATCCTTCGGTAGTGACCGCACACCTAGCTTCCGGATCGTCTTTATACACATCAAAGCCCAATACATGAACGATGACATCAGGGTCAAATAATGTCATCGCCTCGATAGATTTATCAACATAGTTAAAAAACCCAGCTTCATCGGTGCCATGTGGCATCGGAAAGTTAACGTTATAGCCTTCGCCCGCGCCGGTGCCCTTTTCAAACTCATGCCCAGTGACGGCCGGATACAAATTAACCGGATCACCATGAACCGAGATATAGAGCACATCGCTGCGCTCGTAGAATATCTCTTGGATACCCTGACCGTGGTGCATATCGGTATCTATAATGGCAATTTTTGCGTATTTCTGCCGTAGGTGTTCGGCGATGATGGCAGCGTTATTCAGATAACAGAATCCGCCTGCGGCGCTTTTACGTGCATGATGACCTGGCGGCCGTGAAAAGCAAAGCTGGATATTATTTTGCCCACGCTCAGCACTTGACGCGTCTTCATTTAACAAGGCTTCAGCAGCATTTAGCGCCGTTTGTGCCGACCAATAGATAGACGTCCAAGAATGCTCACTGATGGGCGCACTATCATCGGCCTGATATTTAGCAGCCTTTGCCATAATGCCGATACCAGGATTGTCATAAGGTACAAAAATCCCCGTCTGTACCTGTGCGCCCAAATCTTCTTCAACCTCCATCCATTCAGCATAGCCATGCTTGAGAAACTCAACATAACCGAAATCATGAACCGCTAATATTGGTCCGATGCCAACATCAGTGGCAGTGGTTACCTCTAAACCTAGTGCTGCTGGCGCTTTTAACAACTCGACCATGCGCTCTGGTATCTCTAACGGCTCATGCATCTTGCCATAAGAGAAATACGGTAACGGTCTGTGCAAACTGAGGTTTTCATGGCTATATATTTTCATGCTTAACATTCCTTTGTTTAACATTTTTTCCAATCGTGCGTTTTTTGATGCTTAACTAAACAATTCCATCGGCTTTAAGCTTGGCGATCATCTCGCTGTCATAGCCCAAATCAGCAAGTGTGCTATCGGTATGTTCGCTCAATTGCGGTGGCGGCGACCGATAAGTAATCGGTGAGGCGGATAATTTAATCGGGCTACCTAGTGCTCGAACAGGGCTACCTTGCGCAGCAAAATCAACCACCATCTCACGTGCCAGCGCTTGTGGCATCGCTAATGCCTCAGCAATATTATGAATCGCCCCGCACGGAATACCTGCTTTATCTAACACCTCTAACCAATAACTGCGCGGTTGCTTGGCAAATTGCTTGCTCAGCTCATCACACAGCATCTCGCGATGAGCCACGCGTTGTGGATTGGTCATAAAGCGTTCGTCCATATGCCAATCAACGCCCAATACGTTACAAAGCTTGGCAAACTGACTGTCGTTACCGCAGGCTAAGATAAAGTGCGCGTCACCCTGCCCTGCAAAAACTTGGTAAGGGACGATATTGGGATGCTGGTTACCAAGTCTCGGCGGGTTTTTGTCGGATGCCAAATAATTCATACCGACGTTGGCCAGCATCGCAAGCGCACTATCAAGCAATGCCACATCGACATGCTGCCCAAGTCCGGTATTTTGACGCGCTAATAATGCCGCTTGGATACCAATGGTCAGCTGTAACCCTGCAAACAAATCAACGACTGCCACGCCTACCTTATGCGGTTCGCCATCGCTTGGACCGGTGATGCTCATCAGCCCTGATAGACCTTGAATAATATAGTCATAACCAGGACGCTTGGCGTCTGGGCCTGTCTGACCAAAACCAGTCAATGAGGCGTAAATCAAGCGCGGATTGTCTTGTTTTAGACTGTCGTAATCTAAGCCGTATTTTTTTAGTCCGCCAACCTTGAAGTTTTCAACGACGATATCGCTATCAGCGACAAGCTGCTTGATAATGGTTTGTCCGGCAGGCGTGGTGATATCGACGGTGAGGGATTTTTTATTGCGGTTAATAGTGGCGTAATAAGCGGAGGTATCATCACTGAATTTTGGCGGCGCCCAATGACGCGTTTCATCGCCAATATGTGGACGCTCAACCTTGATGACTTCAGCGCCCAAATCTGCAAGCACTTGAGTACAAGAAGGACCAGCCAATACTCTCGACAAGTCGAGCACCTTGATACCGTGTAATGCACCTTTTGCCATATCAGTCATAATCTTCCCTTATTATGTAACTTATTCTTTGATAAAAATTTAATAAAAAATTGCCATGTATCATTTAGCTTTTACTGTCTTTTCTTTAATGCCTGAATACCTTTTAAGAATAGACACTGCTAAATAAATGATACATAACAACGATGGATGAAAACAATGTATAAGAACTATGCATAAGAACAGTGCTTAAAAAATGCTTAAAAACTCAGAAACGTACGTTCCTGTTTATAACAGCTTATAAAAAGCCAAACAGTAACGTACGTTAATGGTCTAAAACTGGCTAGCATTGATTAGCTAGCACTTATTAATAAAACGCTTGAATACCAGTCTGCGCACGACCTAGGATAAGCGCATGAATATCATGCGTACCTTCATAGGTATTAACCGCTTCTAAGTTCATCACATGACGAATAATGTGGAACTCATCAGAGATACCGTTGCCGCCATGCATATCACGGGCAATACGCGCAATATCAAGCGCCTTACCACAGTTATTACGTTTAATCAGTGAAATCATCTCAGGCGCCGCATTGTCTTCATCCATCAGACGACCAACACGTAGCGCCGCTTGTAGACCCAAGGTGATTTCTGTCTGCATATTGGCAAGCTTCAATTGTACGAGCTGCGTTGCGGCGAGCGGACGACCAAACTGTTTACGGTCTAGCGTGTACTGGCGTGCTGCTTTCCAGCAGAATTCAGCTGCCCCCATTGCACCCCATGCGATACCGTAACGGGCTTTATTTAAGCAACCAAATGGACCTTTTAGACCACGGATATCTGGGAAAGCATTGGCTTCAGGGACAAATACCTTGTCCATAACGATTTCACCGGTGACTGAAGCACGTAGTGAAAACTTACCTTCAATCTTCGGCGCTGATAAGCCTTTCATGCCTTTATCTAAAACAAAACCGCGAATCTCACCGGCATCGTCCTTTGCCCAAACGACAAACACATCAGCGATAGGACTGTTGGTAATCCACATCTTATTACCTGTCAGCTCATAACCGCCGTCAACTGCGCGTGCACGGGTCGACATCGAGGCAGGATCTGAGCCTGAATCCGGCTCAGTCAGACCAAAGCAGCCAACATATTCGCCAGTAGCAAGCTTAGGCAAGTATCTCTCTCTTTGCTCTTCGGTGCCGTATGCCCAGATAGGATGCATGACCAAGCTTGACTGCACGCTCATCGCTGAGCGATAACCTGAGTCAACCGCTTCGATTTCTTTGGCAATCAGACCGTAAGCGACACTTGATAAACCGGCACAGCCATAACCTTCAATCGTCACGCCAAGCAAGCCCATCTCACCCATTTGACGCATGATATTACGGTCAAAGTTCTCGTTACGATTGGCCTCTAAAATGCCAGGCATCAGCTCTTTTTGAAAAAACTGACGGGCGCTGTCCGTGACCATGCGCTCTTCATCAGTCAACTGGTCGCGTAATAAAAACGGATCTTCCCAATCGAAACTTGGACGCGTAGATGTTGTCATGTGGATCTCCTTGATGTCAGTCTTCCTGACCGACGAGTAGTGATTAATAAGTAAATTGACTGCACAGGTTGTTGACTTACTTATTCCGCTGTGCGAAACTTAGTTTCATAATTTAAATCTATTTAAGCAAAGTTTTACCGCGCTGTAAACCTTTATCAAAAAAAATGAGCATAAAATGACAAAAAATGTATCGGCAGCTCTGCCACTACTCGATCGAATGACCACCATTCTTGAGCAAAGTAAGGACGATAATGACCGGCAGTTTGTCACCGCACTGGGCCGTGGACTCACTTTATTGGCAGCCTTTGAGCAGCATGAGCAGCTCAGTCATCAGCAATTGTGTCAAATGACCACATTGCCAAAAGCGACCATCACCCGTCTTATTCATACTTTGATGACGCTTGGATTTTTACGCATGACCGGGCATGGACAATATCAATTAGGCAGTAGTGCGGTGAGACTCAGCGCAACGGCGTGGAGTCGACATGACATGGTGGCGGCAGCTGAGCCGTTGCTACGACAGTTTGCCAGTAGCAATGAAGTATCGGTGAATTTAGCAACCGAGGTCGAAGGAGAAATGCGCTATCACGCTTGTTGTCGAAGCCCTGCTCGCCTCTCTGTCAATTTACAAGTTGGCTCAGCCGTACCTGTCGCCCGCACTGCCATCGGTCGCGCTTTTTATGCCGTAAGCTCGCCAGCGAGACAGTCGGTGATTCGTAATAATCTACAAGAGCATTTATCCAAAGAAGAGTATGACCGCGCGCAATCTGCGTTAAGCGAGGCGACAGAGCACTATGTAAAATACGGCTATACGGTATCAGATGGGGAGTTTTCTACCGATATATTGGCAGTTGCCGTTGGCGTTTTTGATGTTGCCACTGGGCAGTATGCATATTCGCTCAATGCCAGTGTGCCGAGTGCCAATTGGCAAGCGGAAGAATATGCAGCGATGATTGTGCCGAAATTGCAGGCGTTGGCTGAGAGGGTTGGCAGTGGGGTTTAGAAAAGTTGAGTGGATTTATTTATTTTTTAGCTGTGTATAAAGGTATTGGTAATGCGATGAGAGCACAAAATGATTTGGTGGAAGTGCTATATAGTTTTCGGCATATAAAAACAATCTAATACAATTAAAATACTATAGATCTATCATTTAATAACTAATTCAATTTAGATCGATCACATCATAAACATTGTAAGTCGTTTGAGCGATAGGTTTTAAATCTGAATCAAACTGATAAAAGCGCACATCGTAACTACCTACTTGCCAACCATCAGTCGGGACAAAGCTTACCCAATTATGATCACTACTTGCTGAGATGTTTTTCTTTTCAAACAAGAGAACTTGTCCCGTTTGGTTATTTATCCATTTGACGAAGACGTATTTATCAGCAGGTACCTGACCACGGGTACCAAGATGCGCGTATATTTTCGCAAACTTAGTGACTTGGTTGGTATCGGCACTTACTTCTGGCATAAAGTAATCAAAACTTACTTTAGCAGTGCCAACTAGTTTTTGATTATCGTTTGGGTTATAAAGCTCTTCAATAGCACGTTCTGCAAATCGTCTTTTATCCTGAATAACATCAATTGAATCAACTGTCATAAATTTATTTATATATTGTTCAAGCGCATAATCAGGCATATTGTTTATAATTGCTTTGGCTTGCTCCTCAGAGTAATCATTAAGAATGATTTTACTACTATCGCTCTTATTAATTATTTTCTGCGGTAATGTACCAATATCCATATCATTCTGATCGCCATAATTATCAGCTAACTGACTAAATTGCGTTTCTTGATATATTGCTTTATTAGTAAATGCAGTATCCATTTGTTGCTTACTCATCGCAATATATGTGACAAAGACACCGAACAAAAATGAGAACAGAATAGTAGAAAATGTAAAGACGGTATTTTTCATAGAAACAATTACTTAAGCGCAAATGATAAGTATAAAAAAGGCACAACAGAATGGTTGTACCTTTTTATGAGCTACAAACTGACAGATTAACGACAACTAAATTTGTAGCCATTTAAAGTAATGCCACCGCCAGCTTTGATATTGTCACCTATACTAGCTCCACCACTAGCTGAACAATTTAAATTATATCTTTTGCCTTGGCTATTATTGAAGCTAGAAATAGGAATTAAACAAGCGCTACCCTTTTTACCATATACATTGACACCTTCTGTTTCACAAGGATTGGTAACAGAAGGATCAATAGGATTTGCTGGGTTGGCATTGGTAGCAATTAGCTTACAGTTAGCGGTGCAGGTTTTGTCATCGTCGCATAAACTATAAGCTTCTCTAGTAGAGCAGGTATACCTGTTACCATTTACCAAGGTCTTATTACCAATAAAACCCTGATTACTTGCATCTGACGAGCTATCACTATCACCGCCACAGGCTGATAAAAACAGTGCAGAACAAATGACAAATGAACTAAAAATATTTTTCAATTTACATTCCTTATAAAAAGTATAGGGCTAGAATTATGTTGATTATACTTCTAAACTTTTTCAAATTGAACTTCATTATGAAATTAATTTTTGATATCAATAATAAGTAAGAGTTAAAAACCTATAATAAATAAGAGAGAATAACCATGAAACTCGCCGAAGCCCTCCTCATCCGTAGCGATATGCAAAAAAAGCTCGCCCAAATTAAAGGGCGTATTCGTAGCAATGTCAAAGTCCAAGAAGGCGACGCGCCAAACGAAGACCCAAACGCGCTGATGATTGAAGCCAGTCAAGTCATTACTGAATTATCGGCTTTGATTGAACGTATTCACCGAACTAACGCTGTCGCTCAGACCAATGAAGGTCAATCGATGCTGACACTATTGATCGAACGTGATACCTTAGAGATGCGTCATAAGTTATTGATTGAGGCCATTGAAGCCACTGATACCGAGGTTGACCGTTATAGCCCTCGCGAGATTAAATGGCATATTATGGTTTCGGTTGCCGGTTTACAAAGACAAGCCGACGACATCGCGATGAAGCTGCGCAAAATTAATATCGTCATTCAAGCCAATAACTGGCAAATTGACCTTGTAGAATAAGTATTTTTAAACCATTGATATGAGAATTTTTTGTCCGTTTTATTTATTTAACAATACTATTCGATAATAAACGGATAGACTGCCCCTTTGGAACCGACTGGGCGAGTGTCAGACCCCAAACCGCCACAGCAGGGGGTTGAAAACATACTGTAGTGGCTGCTACGCGTTGCGGGCAGACGCTTTTTTTTACCATTCATGCCCTGCACCCGTCACAACTCACAAGGCACTATTTAGACCTTACTACCAGGCACTGACAGTCGGTTTCAATCTTATTTTTAATGCTTTTCGTTATTGCCATTGAGTGCCTTTTCCTTATCTTCGACGCCAAATCATCAGCAGAAAATCATTTGAAATAATCAATCAGAGCCGATTACGTCTAAAAACTGTTATTTTGAGCGCAAAATTAGCACTCTGTTACCCAATTAAACCGTCGCAGTGATATCATATGTGTATGATGTACGCGATAAATTTAAGCATTTAATCTATTCTTAATAACCATGTTTATGACATGGTTATTTTGTTATGGATACTTTGTTTTTTATCATCGCGTTTTTATTATTTACGTAACACTGTTGAGTATCGTTATGCCCCAATCTCGTACCAATCTAAACCCAAAACCCAAACAGGATTCTCCTTATTTAGTTGGCGTCATGTTGCGCTATAGTACTTTTGCCGCCGCGACCCTGCTGTTTATAGCAGGGCTGTTATTGATGAATTGGTGGCTGATTATTCTTGGCGGATTGGGTGTGGGTTTGGGGATTTATGATGTCATACAGGCAAAGCATGCCATCTTAAGAAACTATCCAGTCGCTGGGCATATTCGCTATGTACTTGAGGATTTTCGCCCTGAGATTCGTCAGTATTTATTAGAAAATGACAAAGAACAAGTGCCGTTTTCACGCCAGCAGCGCGCACTGGTGTATCAACGAGCCAAAAACGTCAGTGATACCAATGCTTTTGGTACGCTTGATAATTTATACGCACACGGTAAAGAATGGTTTTTACAATCAGCGGTCAGCCAACCACTAGAAAATAAAGACTTTCGTATTATCGTTGGCGGTGAGCGCTGTCAACAGCCGTATGATATGTCGGTATTTAATATCTCAGCGATGAGCTTTGGAAGTTTATCGGCCAATGCCATTATGGCGCTTAATCAAGGCGCTAAATTGGGCGGCTTTACCCATGATACCGGTGAAGGCGCGATCAGCCCTTATCATCGTAAGTTTGGTGGCGATTTAATCTGGGAGCTGGGCACCGGTTATTTTGGCTGCCGTGATGAGCTTGGCAATTTTGACCCGCAGTCCTTTGCCGAACAGGCAACCGATCCGCAAGTAAAAATGATTGAGATTAAACTCTCGCAAGGTGCAAAACCAGGTCAAGGTGGCGTACTGCCAGCAGAAAAAATCACGCAAGAGATTGCGGATACGCGCCGCGTGCCGATGGGTAAAGACTGCGTGTCGCCCTCTTCGCACAGTGCTTTTAGCACGCCGCGTGAGTTGGTGACTTTTTGGCAGCAGCTACGTGATTTATCAGGCGGTAAACCGGTCGGTTTTAAGCTGTGTGTCGGTCAGCCGTGGCAGTTTATGGCGATTGTAAAAGCTATGATAGAGATGGACAATTACCCTGACTTTATCATCATTGACGGCGCTGAAGGCGGTACAGGTGCAGCGCCCGTTGAATTTATGGACAACGTCGGTATGCCAATGGTTGAAGGCTTTATGTTAGTGCATAATACTTTGGTTGGTGCGGGTATTCGCGATAAGATTAAGCTTGGCGTTAGTGGTAAAATCGTCTCAGGCTTTGATATTGCGCGTATGATTGCGCTAGGCGCTGACTGGTGTAACTCGGCGCGCGGCTTTATGTTTGCCGTTGGTTGTATCCAATCGCGCTCTTGCCATACCAATACTTGCCCGACTGGCGTTGCTACCCAAGACCCCTATCGCCAAAAAGCCCTTGATGTACCAAGTAAAGCTGAACGCGTGGCAAGTTTTCATAAAAATACGCTAAAATCACTTGCCAGTATCGTTGGTGCGGTTGGTCTTCAGCATCCAAGCCAATTGCAGCCGTATCATATCGCCCGCCGTTTAGACGATGGTCAAATTAAGCTGTTATCGAAGTTCTTTTACTTTGCCGACCAAGGCGCCCTGCTTGAGCAAAATGCTCGCGCCGACGTCTTTAACCAAATGTGGGTGATGGCAAATCCTGATAGCTTCCTTGCCAATAACGATGCGCTGATTGCTTATAACAAAGACTCGCGTGATAAAGGTAAAGAAACCAATGCCCCAACTACCCAACACCCAGATGATTCAGTAGATCTCATCGACGGTGGTCTGTTAATTGGTAACGTCAATAATACTTTCCGCGAAATTCCGCCATTAGACGATTAAGGATTATGGCGGTTTTTAGACCATCTAACGTTATCCTATAAAAAGATAAGTCATCGATGCCAAGTTCTATATTTAGGTTCCCTTACTCATTGTTGGCGGCAGCGCTGGTTGCATTAAGCATCAGCGCTTGCCAGCCAGCAGAAGATAATAACCATGACGCGATAAGTAGTGATGGCAAAAATTGGTCATGTCAGGCGCAAAACACGCCCTTTGCCTATAGCGTTTGCTGTGTTGATGCAAAGGCACTGACCGACACGCGTTATTCATTACAGCTATTTTGGCAACAGAGCGATAGCAATGCTGATAACAACCAGCCGCTACTGACTTTTGATGCTTTACTAGCGGCGCTGCCCTCTAACCAAACCCTCAACTTTGCCATGAATGCTGGCATGTATAATGAAAATTATGCGCCGATTGGCTATACGGTTATCAAAGGTAAAGAGCTGCGCGCATTAAATATCAAAGAAGGCGGCGGCAACTTTCATCTGTTGCCCAACGGCGTCATGTGGTGGGATAAATCTGGCAAAGTACAGATTACCGAAAGTAAAACGCTAGATGAACAGCTCAAAAGTGGTAAAGCACAACCTTGGTATGCGACGCAATCGGGTCCTATGTTAGTCATCAATAATGAGATTCACCCGCAGTTTAAGTCTGACAGCACCTCGCTTAAGCTACGTAATGGCGCCGGTGTTTGCAGTGATGGCAGCATACAATTTGTCAATAGCGAGGCGCCGGTGAGCTTTTATCAATTTGCGGCGTTGTTTAAAGATGAATTAAACTGCCCAAATGCCTTATTTTTAGATGGCGGTATCGCTTCGGCACTCTACGCACCGAGCATTGATAAGCATGATAAAAAAGAGATGGGCGTGATGATTGGGCTCATAGAAACGAAAAATTAGAAATAAAAAAATGCCGCTATATTTTATAACGGCTATTTTTATGAGTGTTTCAATAAACAATAAAACAAATAATTCTTACAAGTATCGACTAGCGCGCCAAATAATTAGTCATCTCTTCCACCCCATGCAAGGTCATCGGATACATTTTATTATCAAAGATTTTTTTAATCTCAACGATGGTTTGGGTGTAATTCCAATACGCAGGATTTTCAGGATTGAGCCAAGCGACTTTATCAAAATGCGCCAGTACCCGTTTTAGCCAGACGATGCCCGCCTCATTATTCATAAATTCGACGCTACCGCCGACCGTCATCAGCTCATATGGCGACATCGACGCATCGCCGACAAATATCACCCGATACTCACGACCATACGTATTAAGCAGCTCATAAGTCGGCATCGGCGCGCTGTGGCGACGATTATTGTCTTTCCAAACATAATCATATAAGCAGTTATGAAAGTAAAAAAACTCTAAGGTTTTAAACTCGTTTTTAGCCGCAGAAAACAGCTTTTCCAATGCTTCGACGTGAACATCCATACTGCCACCAACATCAAATAGCATCAGCACTTTGACGCGGTTGCGGCGCTCAGCTTGCATATGAATATCGAGCACACCTTTTTTGGCGGTGCGCTTAATGGTTTCGTGAATATCTAGCTCATCGGCGCTGCCGGTACGGGCAAACTGGCGCAAGTTACGCAGTGCCATCTGAATTTGGCGCGTGCCAAGCTGATTGTCATCATCGAGATTGCGATATTTACGCTGCTCCCACACTTTGGCAGCGCTGCGTTTACGTGACTCGCCGCCGACGCGCACGCCTTCTGGATGGTCGCCATAGGCACCAAACGGTGACGTACCGCCAGTGCCGACCCATTTACTGCCACCTTGATGACGCTCTTTTTGCTCTTTAAGACGTTCTTCAAGCGCTTTCATCAACTCCTCTAGCGAGCCGTATTTTTTCAGCAAGCGCCGCTGCTCTTCGGTCAGATTTTTTGGATCAAGCTTTAAATCTAGCCATTCTTTTGGAATATCCGTCAACTTTGCGAGCAGCTCATCCATATCAAGACTATCGACGCCCTCAAAATAATCTGCCATAGCACGGTCAAATTTATCAAAGTGACGCTCGTCTTTGACCATACAAAGCCGAATCAGTCGATACATATCCTCGCGACTGGCAAAAGTAGATAGCTCTGGGTTTTCAGGATGCGGCTGCATCATCAGCCCTTGATCTAAGGCCGCGTTTAGGTCAAGCAGCTCACGCGTACTGACCGGCACGCCGTAGGTACGCAGGGTATAGAACAATTTGATAAACATAAAAGTCGCATCACTTATTGGCTGATAGAGTTACGAGTTGGATTGCTTCATTAGCGTCAATTATGACAAACGAGCTATCGCTTAACGACGCATCATATTGGCAAAACGCTGCAATAAACTCACATCGGCTTCGTTTTTCAGCAGCGCGCCATATAGCGGCGGAATAGACTTTTCCCCGCGCAAGTTTTCTTCCAGCTCGTTTTGTGCCATATCATCAGCGAGCAATAACGTTAACCAATCGACCAATTCTGAGGTTGATGGTGGTTTTTTAAGCCCTTGAATATTACGCAGCTTATAAAAAATATCGAGCGCATCATTGACGAGTTTTTCTTGGATATTGGGGAAATGCACCTCAATGATTTGGCGCATGGTATCTTCTTCTGGGAAGTCGATATAATGGAAGAAACAGCGGCGCAAAAACGCATCTGGCAGCTCTTTTTCATTATTTGAGGTGATGATAACCACCGGACGCTGCTCGGCAGTGATGGTCTCGCCCGTTTCATAAACGTAAAAAGACATTTTATCGAGCTCATGCAGTAAGTCGTTTGGAAACTCGATATCGGCTTTATCAATCTCATCAATCAATAACACACTGCGCTCATTACTGGTAAAGGCCTCCCACAATTTACCGGGCTTGATATAGTTGCCAATCTCATAAACCTTATCATCACCCAACTGCGAATCACGTAGGCGCGATACGGCATCGTACTCATACAGCCCCTGCTCAGCTTTGGTGGTCGATTTGATATGCCATGTAATCAGCGGCATCCCTAAACTCTCCGCCACTTCTTCAGC
The DNA here is from genome assembly GCF_001652315.1 of Psychrobacter sp. SHUES1. Lineage (NCBI taxonomy): Bacteria > Pseudomonadati > Pseudomonadota > Gammaproteobacteria > Moraxellales > Moraxellaceae > Psychrobacter > Psychrobacter sp. SHUES1. The sequence continues at coordinate 31,759 of NZ_LXWA01000024.1, forward strand.
CAGTAAAGTTTTACCCGTGCCCGGCTCGCCTTTAATCAGTAACGGCTTTTGTAGCGTCATCGCCGCATTAACGGCAAGCTGCAAATCATCAGTGGCAATATAGCTTTGCGTACCGGTAAAGCTTTTTTTCGTTTTATCAGTCGTGCTCATAATACATTCTCAATTATTAGAAACAGTTATTAAAAACAGTTATTGTTATCTGTTAAATATAGTAGAAAGCTTAGAGGAAATCGTTAGCAGATACCTAATCATTTAGATTAGCACAGTGCCATTAATTGCCAAAATACTCATGCGTTCGTAGTTATTATTGATTCATTGTAAAGCTTATAAATGAGTATAAAAAAAGACACGCAGGGTGTCTTTTAGTGTAAAAATCTCTAGCAAAAAGCTTTATTATTCATATCTATTATTTGCGGTCTTTTTTTAGGCTAACCTCAGCTTTAGGCTTACTTAATTCAGTCTTAGCCAATCCAGATTTAGACGACAATGCTGAATGATCAAACGACTCTGATAAACGAGCATCGTCTGCCAAATAATTACCAGTGGTCAATTGAGCGGTCGCTTGCGCATCGTCTGCCGTACGGCTGCGGGCTTTATCCAAGCTAGATTCAAACGCGCCGCGAATCAGTTGCCAAACAAAACCCACAAACAAGCCTACTACCAGTACGACCAAAATCGGTAGCATATTGGTAATCGCGCCAGCCGTATCTTTCATCATAATCGCATAAACAACGCTGATACTCGCCGGCGCAATCACGCTAGGGTCACCAAGCGCCGTACCAGGCGCGAGCAAGACCGCAAACAATATCATCCAACTCATACCACCAAGCGGGCGCGGCAAAATACGAGCAACCAACAACCAGAGTATCAAAACGATAATCACGCCGCCAAGATACGCATACATAGGTAAGTCTGCGGGCGGCACATCTTTGACCAGTTGCCCCCACCAAATCGTAATCTCACCGAGGATATCACTGATAGCGCCTATCGGTAAGCTGTCTATAATGCCTTTTAACCAATCCATGCGTGTTTCTTTACCTGCGTTTATTACCTGCGGCGCGTAAGGCGTCAAGCGGTATAGGGTAAATTTTGTCAGACTAACAGTGCGACAAAATACATAATCATCAACTGCACTTAATTATGCGTGTCTAATGGCGATTAGTTTATCACGACTTACTAGCAAAATGCATAAGCGCAAATGTTTCGTCGCTTTTTTGATGCATTTAAGCGAAGTTTCTTAATTTTAAAAAAAGTCTCTTAATTTTAAAACCTCTATTAATCGTAGATATTGTCCTGCGCTTCACGAGCGCGTAGCTCAGCTTGACGGCGCATGACATCTTGCGGCGGCAACTGCACAAAATACCCTTGCGACTTTAGTTTTGCCAATACTTCTTCTTTGTCAACGCGCGACAATTTTGGCGTGCTCGCCAAGTCTAAATGCATGACAAACTGACTACGTCCTAAACTTGCCCGAAACTCTTTTGGCAGTACACCAAGCCAGTCTTTAATCTCATCGGTATCATCAGGATAATCAGGGCGAGCAATGTAAACATACATATCGTCGTGTTTGGGAAATTTATAAATATCGCAATGCATAAAAACAACCTATCAGAAACTATCGCCATAGATTAGCATATTTGCACTCACTTTCAGTAGTCGCTTTACGTTTTGCTATGGTAAATCACTGTAAAGTCCGCTTATTTAGTGACCTTTTACACATGCTATTTATTCATAAGTTTGTCAGCTCTGCTGCTAAAAAGTTGTTTTTAACAACATTATCGACTTTAATGCGGCAGATGGCTTGTAAAAACAGCCTGAACCTTTCATAATAAAAGCGTTTTTCAGGAGAGAGTCTTGGGCATGATATTAAGTGAGCTTATATTTACGAGCTGCGCTAATCACTGCTTGATCACCACCGAAGGCGCATACACCCTGCCAATCGCTCAGGTAAAAGGACTGAAAAACATATGTCACAACTGTTTTATTGCTATCGCAACTGCATAGCATTCCAAAACATAAGGCATAACAAATCTGGAGAGCGGTAAGGACGGACGACGCCTTACCCACCGAAGGGGAGAAAATGCGACATCACTTGCTTGGACTTTTTAAGGCTTTTGCTTTAAAAAATCACCATGATGGTTCGTGTTGAAAATCTCAGGTTACAGGACAGATAGGGCTTTTGCTTAAACCGACGTTTGGCGTCTGTTTGGCTAATTGTTCTATTTTTTTGTACGACCCTTGGTTGCACTGCTTGCGCCCTGCAAGATTGCTACTCACTACTATGATAATGCACATCTGCCCTGCTACTTTGATATTTTATACCTGATTATCAAGTGCTGCTGATGTTCCATAAGGATTTGTTATGACCGACACTCACAATACCAGTTCTCAAAATACCAGCACTTCCGCCCCTAAACGCACGCCCCTTTACCAGTCGCACCTTGATAGTGACGGCAAACTGGTGGATTTCTCTGGTTGGGAATTACCAATCCATTATGGTTCACAAATCGAAGAACACGAAGCCGTGCGTACCGACGCCGGGATGTTCGATGTCTCGCATATGGTCGTTGTTGATGTTAAAGGCTCGGATGCCAAAGCATGGTTGCAAAAGCTCCTTGCCAATGATGTCGATAAATTAAAAACCGTTGGTAAAGCACTTTATTCTCCGATGCTCAATGAGCAAGGCGGTATCATTGACGATTTAATCGTTTATCTGATGAATGAAGACGCGAGCGAATATCGTATCGTGTCAAATGCGGCTACCCGTGATAAAGACATGGCACAATTTGAAAAAGTTGCCGAAGGTTTTGAGGTTGCTTTAACGGAACGTGATGACTTGGCTATGCTCGCTATCCAAGGACCGAATGCCGTTGCAAAGCTGGCAGAAGTCAAACCAAGTTGGGCAGATACATTGGCTGCCCTTAAGCCTTTCGTTGGTGCTGATTTAACCGATATCGAAGGCAAAGATTGGTTTGTGGCGCGTACTGGCTATACAGGCGAAGACGGCGTTGAAGTGATCATGCATGGCGATGATGCACCAGCATTTTTTGAGCAATTAAAAGCCAATGGCGTCAAACCTGCTGGTCTTGGCGCGCGTGATACCTTGCGTATGGAAGCGGGCATGAACCTTTATGGTCATGATATGGACGACAATGTTAGCCCTTACGAGTGCAACATGGGCTGGACACTGGCGCTAAAAGACGAGCGCGACTTTATCGGCCGTGAAGCCTTAGTAAATAAGCGTCAACAAGCAAAAGATGACAACAGTGCCATGAAGCAAGTCGGTTTATTATTGACGACACGCGGCGTCTTACGTGAAGGCATGACCGTGACCATCAATCAAGGCACGGATAATGAACAGACTGGCCTGATTACCAGTGGCACTTTCTCCCCTAGCCTAAAAAATTCGATTGCTATTGCCCGTGTGCCTGCCAGCTTATCAGATGACGATAGCGTGCAGGTCGATTTGCGCGGCAAGGGTAAATTCGTCGACGTCCGCGTTGTCAAGCTGCCCTTTGTGCGTAACGGCAAACAGCAATTTGACTGATATCCCTGATACCTTTTATTATGAGCGTCCCTTTTTTATTAACCATTCTCTATCATTTAGGAGAGAGACCATGAGTAACATCCCAGCAGAACTAAAATACATCGCTAGCCACGAGTGGCTGCGCCTAGAAGACGACGGTACGATTACGGTTGGTATCACTGACCATGCTCAAGACTTACTCGGTGACGTGGTGTTTGTTGAATTGCCAGACGTGGGTGACATTATCGCGGTTGACGATGAAATCTCTGTGGTTGAGTCTGTAAAAGCGGCCTCTGACGTTTACGCGCCTATCTCAGGCGAAGTGGTTGCTATCAACGAAGCATTAGAAGATGATCCAGAAATCATCAACTCTGACCCATACGGCGAAGGTTGGTTCTTTAAAATGAAGCCTGACAATATCGCTGACTACGAAGCTTTGCTAAGTGCTGATGAGTACGAAAACGAGCTGTAATAGTAAGCTAATAGGCGCTAATTAATTAAGCTATCGCTATTTTTAATATTAAAAACACAACTTGTTATGACAGATATTGGCGTCAGCTGGTATCTGTATGCTTTTTCTTAACCTTCTGAGCGCTCAATTTAGCATTTGCAATCGCCCGCTCATTTTTGGGCCGTACTCATTGAGCAAAGAATATTAACCACGCACCTCAAGTATCTCGACACACAAACCTGGCCACGCACTCAATCCCAGCATGGATTTTCATATGACCCCTGATACTAATAAGCAAACCATTATTGCTACGCCTGATCATACCCCGCAGCTACAAGCGTTTCGCGATGTGGTTGAATCACGCCGATCTGTCCGACGTTTTACCGACACCAAGATACCTGATGACGTTTTAGCAGATTGTATGCGTTTGGCCATACTCGCGCCGAACTCAAGCAACCTGCAGCCGTGGGAATTTTATGTAATTGATGATGCAGACAAGCGCAAACGCGCAGTAAAAAACTGCATGAATCAAAACGCCGCGAAAACCTCAGCGCGCTTGATTGCGGTCGTTGCGCGTACCGATGTTTGGCACGACCATGCTAAGCAAATATTGCGTGAATATCCGGATACGCCAGTGCCAAAAAAGGTCAAAGACTACTACAACAAAGTTGTGACCATGGATTTCTTACGCGGACCAGTCAACGTTATATCAGCGGCTAAATGGGGCGCAACACAAGTGGTCAGACGGGTAAAGGGTCCGATTAAATCGCCTTATTATACCTTTGAAGACACCAAAAACTGGGCCACCAACAATACCGCGCTTGCAGCTGAAAACCTCATGCTCGCCTTACGCGCGCACGGTTTTGATAGCTGTCCGATGGGCGGCTTTGATGAGCCTGCGATGAAACGCTTATTAAATTTAAGCGACGATCACCATATCATTATGATGATTGGTGCCGGTGAGCGCGCCGATAATGGCATTTATAACAGCCAGTTCCGCTTTGACCAAACTCAATTTGTCCATTACGTCTAAAACCGTAAACCGTTATTCATTATTCTTTATTCGTTATTTTAGCCATCTCCTTTATCATCCCTTTTATCAAGGACTGTTATGACTATCTCGCAAAACCCAACGTTTGATACCTTTCAAGGTTTATTCAACGAAGCTGAATTTGTCTATCGTCATTTAGGCTCAAATGAAGCCAAACAAGCCGACCTATTAAATGCCGTTGGCTATCAAGATATGGAAAGCTTTATCAATGATACCGTGCCTGAGCCAGTACGCCTGCATAAAGAGCTAGATTTGCCTGTGGCGATGAGTGAGCATGCCGCGCTTGCTAAACTACGTACCATGGCAGACGATATCACGGTTAATAAGAGCTATATCGGTCAAGGTTACTCGCCTGTGCGCATGCCAGCAGTTATTCAGCGCAACGTCCTTGAAAATCCAGGCTGGTACACCGCTTATACCCCTTATCAAGCTGAAATCGCCCAAGGTCGCCTAGAAGCATTGCTTAACTTCCAGCAAGTTTGTATTGATTTAACAGGTTTGGAGATGGCTGGCGCGTCATTACTTGACGAAGCAACGGCTGCGGCAGAAGCGATGGCGATGTCAAAGCGTGTAAGCAAAAGCAAATCAAACCAGTTTTTTGTTGATGACCGTATCTATCCACAAACCTTAGATGTCATCAATACTCGTGCCAAATATTTCGGTTGGAAAGTGGTGGTCGGTGATTTTGAACTGGCTAAATCAGGTGATTATTTCGGTGCTATTTTCCAATACGTCGGTGTTGAAGGCGATGTCAAAGACTTAACCGACGTTATCGCGGCGGTGAAGAAAAACAAAACCTATGTCAGCGTTGTCAGCGATATCATGAGCTTGGTGCTATTAAAGTCACCAGCCGATATGGGCGCAGACGTAGCACTCGGTAGCACCCAGCGTTTTGGTATTCCAATGGGCTTTGGTGGTCCACACGCCGCCTACTTTGCCTTCTCTGATAAAGCCAAGCGTTCAGCACCTGGTCGTATCATTGGTGTCTCAAAAGACTCGCAAGGCAATACTGCGCTACGTATGGCACTGCAAACTCGCGAGCAGCATATCCGCCGTGAAAAAGCCAACTCAAACATCTGTACCTCGCAAGTCTTGCTTGCCAATCTAGCTGGTATGTATGCCGTTTATCATGGTCCAAATGGCGTGAAGCGTATCGCCACTCGTATTCATGCGTTTGCGACTGCCTTTGCTGATGTTATTAAAGGTGCTAACGACAGCAATCTAAATGTGGTACATGAGCAGTTCTTTGACAGTGTCGTCGTTGATTGTGGTTCAGAAAAACTGGCAACGCAGATTTTTGAAAATGCGGACAATGTTGGTTATAACTTATGGCGTTTGGGCGACAGTAAGCTTGGCGTCGCCTTCAGTGAAATCAGCGATGCGCAAGACTTTAACGTTTTAACTCAGCTATTTGTTAGTAAATCACATGATTTACCTGAAGCGGCTAGCATGTCACTGGATAGCGCCCACTTGCGTACTGACGATATCTTGACCCATCCAGTCTTTAACTCGCATCATACCGAACATGAAATGCTGCGCTACTTAAAATCGCTTGAAGACAAAGATTTGGCGATGAACCGTAGCATGATTTCACTTGGTAGCTGTACCATGAAATTAAATGCGACCAGTGAGATGTTACCGATTACGTGGCCTGAATTTGCCAATGTGCATCCATTTGCACCGCGCGGTCAAGTGACTGGCTACATTGCAATGATTGATAGCTTACAAGAGCAATTAAAAGCCATCACAGGTTTTGATGAAGTGTCTATGCAGCCAAACTCTGGCGCTTCAGGCGAATACGCCGGTCTATTAGCAATCCGTCGTTACCATGAGTCATTGGGCGAAACGGACCGTGATGTTTGCTTGATTCCAATGTCAGCGCACGGTACCAACCCAGCTACCGCCATGATGATGGGCATGCAAGTCGTCGTGGTCAAAACTGATGACAACGGTAACGTAGACATCGATGACCTGACCGCTAAATGTGAAGAGCACAGCGCGCGTTTAGGTGCCTTGATGATTACTTATCCATCGACGCACGGTGTGTTTGAAGAGGGCATCCGTCATATTTGTGATTTGATTCATCAACATGGCGGTCAAGTCTATATGGATGGCGCCAATATGAATGCGCAGGTCGGCATGATGCAGCCTGCTGATGTCGGTGCAGACGTACTGCATATGAACTTGCACAAAACCTTCTGTATCCCACATGGCGGCGGCGGTCCTGGCATGGGCCCTATTGGCATGAAAGCACACTTAGCACCATACATGGCCAACCATACCTTGAGCCCTGTGCATAATGCGCAAAATGATTGCTCAGCTGTATCAGCAGCGCCTTATGGTTCAGCGAGTATCTTACCTATCTCATGGATGTACATTGCTATGATGGGACGCGATGGTCTGCTAAAAGCAACCGAGCTTGCGCTATTAAATGCCAACTATGTTGCCAGCCAGCTAAAAGACCACTACCCTGTTCTTTATACCGGCAAAAACGGCCGCGTCGCTCACGAATGTATCATCGATATTCGTCCGTTGAAGGAAGAAACTGGCATCAGTGAAAGCGATATTGCTAAGCGCTTGATGGATTATGGTTTCCACTCACCAACGATGAGTTTCCCAGTTGCAGGCACCTTGATGATTGAGCCCACTGAATCTGAGTCGAAAGAAGAGTTAGATCGCTTTATCAGCGCGCTACAATCTATCAAAGCTGAAGCGATGAAAGCCAAAGCTGGCGACGATGGTTGGACGTTAGAGGACAATCCACTGGTCAATGCACCGCACACCGCGGCGATGATTACCAGCAGCGAATGGTCGCATCCGTACAGCCGTGATACGGCTGCATTCCCGCTGCCTTATATCCGTGCCAATAAATTCTGGCCAAGTGTGGCACGTGTTGATGACGCTTATGGCGACAAAAATCTCATGTGCTCTTGCCCAAGTATCGAAAACTATATGTAATCATCATTGTCGATAAACATTCATTCTCATAATATAAAAAACCTCCAAATCAGCAGCTAATTTGGAGGTTTTTATTTTGCCTATACATTGTCAACGTTTTTCGCTTTTGCTTAGGCCTAACCACCCAACCAACCTTTATCTAAACCACATTCTATCCAGCTCACTTTTACCTGATCTGTAATGTTAGCATTAGGATAAGTAAATGCCCCGCCACCAAGATAAAGCTCATCGCCAATCTTATAGGGTTTTCCTTCAAACAGTAGAATCTCTTTATCTGCATCCCACGAAAATGAAGTATCCGCTAATACCAATAAATATGTATTGTCTTTCGTCGTTAGCTCTTTACTATCTCTAGTCAAAGCAAGACAGTTATTAACAACTGTTAAATATCCAGATACCATAGCTGTCAACCGACCGTTATATTTAGTTGGTGACCAAGTAGCAATTTGCAGAGGTGACTCAACTACTAACGGTTGGCTCACTATTGGTACGCTTGCCAGAACAGACACAGGTTTTTCTAACTCTTGACTAACGCATCCTGATAGCGATAGAACCGCGAATATAAAGGAAAAACACCCTAGATAATTTGACAACCTTTATCCCTAAAGAGTTAATATAAAAGAACCTGTCTGCCCGTTTATTTTAATAAACAAGCGTCGATGATAGATCTTATGATATTACTGATTTGGACATTTCTATGCAACAAAAAGCTTCGAGACAAAAAAACCGCGTTATCCTCATTCACGGTCTGCATCAAACCGCTTGGATTATGCGGCCATTGGCCAAACGCTTACAAGTAGCAGGATTTGACACCCACCAATATGGCTATCGCAGTATGCGTGACGGCATCAAAACTAATAGTGCCCGATTAAATGACTGGCTAGAAAAGCACCATCACCCTGACCAGCCAATCGATTTGGTCGGTCATAGTTTGGGTGGTTTGATTATTCGTGATTTTGTCGCTGAATATCCACAATGGCAAATTGGGCGTTGCGTAACGCTCGGGACACCGCATTTAGGTAGTGTTTGTGCAGATTATATTTGGCGCTTATCCCCAGCGGTAGTGGGGCGTTCGTACGTCGATGCGCTAGATGGCATGGTCGCGCCCTTACCGGAGCATATTACCTTAGGCGTGATTGCCGGTAATCGTCCTTATGGCTTAGGGCAGTTATTTTTGCGATATCATAATCACAAACTGTGTAAGACAAATAATATGCCATCAGCAGAACATCTACTACACGATGGCACAGTATATATAGAAGAAACTAAAATAGAGGCAGCCACTGATCATATTGTCTTGCCCGTCTCGCATACTGGCATGCTGGTCGATAAAACAGTGGCCGCACAAACCAAGTATTTTTTACAACATGGACAGTTTGACCATAGCGAACTTAAGCATTTATGAATGCTAAGTACTTATGAATGCTAAGTACTTATAAAAGCTAATTTTTATCACTTAGCGAACATTAACACCCATACCCTGCTGCAACTCGGTTTTGTGCTTGTTAATTACAGGTATCAAGGTTTGCATCACCCACTCATTGCGCCAACCTTTTAACCCTTCTGGTAGTTCGCTTAACTCTTTATCAAAAGCAATCACTTCATAGAGCTGCGCGAGCCATTTTTTACGCATCAAGACATTAGCAGGCACACCGATTTTTTCTGCTTGCGCATCGATTGCTTGTTGCACAGCTTTTGATAAGACTTTGTTTTTTGAGCGATACGGTGGTAATAGACAGTCTGGATGCTCAGCAGGATGCAGGTTTTTGGCTTCTTTAATCACCTTGAGCAGCTCTTCACCATAGAGACGCAGCATACTACGGTGCATCGTGGTTTTGTGCGCAAGCTCGCGCATACTGCTTGGTTTTTCGGTGATAATCTCGCGTACTGCTTGTTTTTTAATGACAAAGGTACGCGGCTGATTGGTCGCCCGTGCTAGCCCCTCGCGCCATGTTGCCAGTGCTTGCAATATCGCCATCTGCTCAGAGGTATAACGATAATCCGCCATCGTTAGATACATCTCATCGTCGGCCACATGCTGCGCGTCATACAAGTCACTGGCATAAAGCTGACAATCTGCCCATACATACTCAAACAGCCCTTGCTTTTTCAGCTCATATTCAAGGCTTAGATAAAGCGCTGGCAAAAAACGCACGTCATCTATCGCATATTGCTCTTGCTCATCTGATAGCGGACGCTGTAGCCAGTCCGACTGACTTTGTTCTTTATCGATATGCATATCTAACTGCTCATCAAGAGCTTGCTGATAGCCCATTTGCAGCTGACCGGTCAAATACGACAGGGCAATTTGCGTATCAAAAATATTGGTCAATGGCGGGCAGTCAGACAATAGATAAAAAATACCCAAATCTTCACCGCAGGCATGCCAAATCGCCACGTCTACTTTAGCCAAGGCCTGCCATAGCTCAGCCAATTGCAATTGCGGTGCATCCAATAAATATACATGGTTGCCAGTATTCAGCTGTACCAGTGCCAAGCGCGGATAGTAGGTATCGCGCTTGATAAATTCAGTATCTAACGCCACCCGACCGCAAGTTGCCAAAGCATCGATAACTTCAGCCAAATCCTTTTGCTGACGTATCCAAGTAACAGCGGCGTCATCGGCAGCATCTAACAAGGCTTCGATATCAGGCTCGGGTGGCAAATCTGTGGGCGCTACCTCGTTATTGATTGATGGTTTTGATAACTCATTATCAGTAGCAGTATTATCTAAGCGGTTTGATTGGTTAGAAGTAGTTGAAGCTGTTGAAACATGGTTTGACACGGGCAGATACCTGCTGAAATAGAAGAAAATAAAACGCTAAACCGCGCCTTAATAAAAGTGAATATCAAAACCATTATAACAATATCACGAAATAAAATGGACAAGACTTGAGTTTTATAGAGAATTTATAAAATGACCATATTTATAAAACTCCCATAAAGAATACTATAAGAAAGAGCGATTTTGCATGGCTTGGCCAAGGGTCATACTATCAAGGTACTCAAGCTCGCCGCCCATCGGTACGCCTTGCGCCAAGCGAGTGATTTTATTGACATGTCGGCCGACTGCTTCACTGATAAAGTGCGCGGTCGTTTGTCCTTCAACCGTCGTACCAGTTGCTAAAATCAGCTCTTCAACAGGCTCTTGCTTAACCCGCCAGACCAGCTGATCGATATTTAGATCATCGGCACTGATGCCGTCTATGGGCGATAAATGCCCGCCCAACACAAAATAACGTCCACGATAGCCTGCGGTTTGCTCGATAGCCATCACATCGGCGGCAGTTTCAACCACGCACAGCAAGCCATCATCACGCCGTGGATCTTGGCATAATGGACAAATCATCTCGTCGCTAAAGCTATGGCAGCGCTGGCATTCGACAATATCACGCATCGCCTCATCAAGTGCTTGCGCGAGCGCCATGCCTTGCGGACGTTTTTTGGTAAGCAAATGCAATGCCATACGTTGGGCGCTTTTTTGACCCACACCCGGCAAAATACGTAGCTGTTTGACCAGCTGATCAAATTTGGCTGTCAGCAAAGTAACTTCCTTTATTTAACTTAATTTATAAATCGTAGCTATAAAAATGGGGTCGTATCATGTCGATAACAACCCCATTTTTGTGTTCAATCAGCAGTTTTTAGCGCTTATAATTCGCTATTTAGAACAGACCTTGCATACCTGGTGGTAAGCCCATACCTGATGTTGCGCCAGCCATGGTTTCTTCATACAGCTCATCCGCTTGACGCACCGCATCATTGATGGCAGCCGCAATTAAGTCTTCAATCATATCTGGCTCATCTTCCAATAAGCTTGGATCAATGGTCAAACGCTTAACGACGTGGCGACCGGTCATAGTAACTTTAACCAGACCACTGCCCGCTTCGGCTTGAACTTCTTTATTGGCCAATTCTTTTTTAGCGTTTTCAACGTTTGCTTCGACTTTCTTTTGCATCGTTTGTGCTTGTTGCATCAATGCTTGAATATTCATAGTTACCTCTTTTATTTTGTCTTAATGCGTATAATTATAAAGCGTTATTCATCACTAAATCTGATGTTAATGGCGATTATACCTTTATCTTTACAAACTGTCTAAACCACGCGCCAAATCTTTGATGATATCTTCCACATCTTCTAAGCCTACCGACAGACGGATGAGACTATCATTAACGCCTGCTTCTGCGCGCGCCTCAGGCGTCAAGCGAAAATGGGTAGTGGTCGCGGGATGGGTAATGGTGGTTTTGGCATCGCCCAAATTATTGGTGATAGAAACCATTTGCGTTGAGTCAATCACATGCCAAGCAGCGGCTTTTGAATCAGCACCCTTTGAATTAGGGCTAGTCGACGATTTAACTTCGAAGCCCATGATAGCGCCATAACCATCTTTCATATGATGTTGGCGCGTTGCCAATTCATGAGCGGGATGGTCGCTTAATCCTGAAAAGTGCACGGTGCTGACGTTGGGATGATTGACCAAAAAGTCTGCTATTTGATTGGCATTTTGACAATGCGCTTGCATACGCAATTTAAGCGTCTCAAGCCCTTTGGTAAAGACCCATGCGTTAAATGGGCTCATACTGATACCGCCTGAACGCACCACGGTAAACGCCTCTTGTATTAGCTTATCGCTACCGACCAAGGCGCCGCCTAATACCCGGCCTTGACCGTCTAAATATTTGGTCGCAGAGTGAATGACCACATCCGCGCCCAAATCTAACGGTCGTTGCAAGGCTGGTGTGGCAAAGCAGTTATCAACGACCAATAAGATATCGTTGGCTTTACACAGCTGGCTTAAATAACCAATATCACAAATTTGCGCAAGCGGATTGCTCGGGCTTTCGCAATAAATTACCTTGGTATTTGGCTGCACAGCCTGTGCCCAAGCATCATTATCGAAGCAATCGACGTAACTGACTTCAACGCCAAACTTTGCCATATAGTTATTAAATAAACCAATCGATGAGCCAAATAACTGGTTGGCAGCGAGCAAGTGATCGCCAGCTTTAAGATACGCCAAACACATGGTCAAAATCGCGCCCATACCTGAGGCTGTCGCCACCGCACGCTCGCCGTTTTCGAGCGCCGCCAAACGCCGCTCAAAGGTGCGCACGCTAGGATTGGTATGGCGAGAATAAACGTTACCCGTTTTGCTACCATTAAAATGCGCGGCAGCGTCCGCCGCTGATTCATAGACATAAGAGCTGGTGGTAAAAATAGCCTCTGAATGCTCGCCCTCGTCGGTACGATGCTGCCCTGCTCGTACGGCGATGGTTTGCATGCCATAATTAAGATCTAAATTGAGCGCGTCATCGCGCCAGTTTGCATCTAATTTGCTTGCTTGTGATTCATTTGCATCTAATTTATTTGCATTGCTATCATCGTGCGCTTGCGACTGACTCATAAATTTTCCATTGCCCAAGTTATTAGTAAACATTCCGCTTATTTTGATTATAAACAGCATTTGTTCGCGTTATCATAGCATGGCAACTTATTCCAAACAGCTGGTTTCAAAGGCCTGCTAAATATTATTTTTGCATAGCGGTTATGCCTTATTTGCCATTAAACCCTTGCCGTTAAAAAGTTTGCATTGAATCTTTAAGGCAAAATAGCGTAATACATTTCTAACGACACAATGCAAGCGCAAACGATGACTGCAAGATATGTCAATCATGGCAAAATAAGTCGCCGCTACCGAAAAAAATAACGTATTTACAATAGGCACAGATGGCGTCAGCTGTTAAGCTTAGCGGCGCTGCGAATATTGCTTTGAACAATATCATTATAGGTGCCATATTCAGTGCTACCATCGGTGAAAACAACCCATAAATCAAGCCCGTTTTAACCAGTGCTTTATTACATTCAGGTCCACTAAGGTCACTCATTTATGTCGATGTTCAGTATAGAACCAAGTAACTTATCGTTGAGCTTAACTCTCGGCCTTACCTTAGGTCTTAGTGGATGTCAGAGTTTGCCAAAGCAGCCGCATTTGCCTGAAAGCCAAGCTTTATCGGCGCGTATTGACGCTTTATACCAACAAGGCAGTCGCGAGCAAAACAACAATCAAAAAGACGGCCAACAAAATGGCCCAAACCCTAATGCAAAGACGGATAGCACTGACCTAGTAGCGGCTATCAGTGAACAAAACGAGATTCACCCTGATTTATCGGGCTATCATCCGATTGTGACCGGTGCCAACGCCTTTGCTTCGCGCAGTATTTTGACCAACATGGCCACGCGTAATATCGATGCCCAATATTATATCTGGCACGATGACCAAGCCGGACAGTTGATGCTAAAAGACTTATGGGACGCAGCCGAGCGCGGCGTCATCGTTCGTTTGTTGTTAGATGATTTTAATAATAGCGCCAAATTCGATCAGCATTTATTACGTTTTGCCAGCCACCCAAATATCGCGGTACGTATTATTAATCCATTGATGTACCGTAAATTTCAAACCTTGAACTATGTCACGGGTTTACCGCGCATCAATCGGCGCATGCATAATAAAAGCATGACTTTTGATAAGCAAATCACCATTATCGGCGGGCGTAATATTGGCGATGAATACCTAAGTAATGATAAAAACAGCCAATTTGCCGATTTAGACGTTTTGCTCATCGGTAAAGTAGTCGCTGACATTGACAATAGCTTTGCCAGTTACTGGTCAGCGCCAATTTCATTTGATATCCAAACCCTTGCCACCCTTGATAAAGGTGAAACCACGGATTTTTTGGAAGGTTTGGACAAACTAAGAGCCGATGAAAAAAACAACAGTAAGAGCAGCTTAGACGTCTATAAAACGGCTATCGAAGATTCCTTTATTGATAGTGACCTAATTAATAAGCGCGTGCCCTTTCGCTGGACTGACATGCAGTTTTTAAGTGATGACGTTGGCAAATTAACCAAAACTGTCCCAGCCGATACCAATTTGGTGCATCAGCTGCGTACTTTATTGGGCAGTCCAACCAAACGCCTGACGATTATCTCATCCTATTTTGTCCCCACCAAAGACGGGGTCAATACGCTGGTCGAGCTGGCAGAAGCTGGGATTGATATCAAGATTTTGACCAACTCCTTTGACGCCACTGACGTGACCGCGGTGCATTCTGGCTACAGTCAATGGCGCCCAAGCTTATTGCGAGCCGGAGTAAAAATCTATGAGCTAAAATCAACCGCTTCTGAAGAAAAACGCGAAAATAAGCTTTGGAAGGCGCGCAGTCAATCGTCCACCAGCCTACATGCCAAGACTTTTGCCGTTGACGACTACCAAGTATTTATCGGCTCATATAACGTCGATCCGCGCTCCGCCAACATCAATACTGAGATGGGCGTCATTATCAATGATGAAGAGCTAGCAAAACAATTGCATAGTGCGCTCAGCGACGAATTATTGGGTCAAGCCTATGAAGTTAAGTTGTTAGAAAATGGCAGTTTGCAGTGGCATACCGTAGAAGCGGGTGAAAAGGTCGTTTACGATTCAGAGCCGCGCGTCGATATTAGTGATCATGTTTGGCTGGCCATCATGTCATGGCTACCGATTGATTGGTTATTATAAGTTTTTATAAATAGCTAAGACTTTTTAGCGCACGACCTTTATTCTATACGCTTTATTTACCCATTTTAATAAACCCCTCTTTATGTGGATGCGTGATCTATTATGCCTTCTCGTTCTCAATATGCTCTGATGTCTTCTAAAGATAGAAATGCTGTGCTGTTTATCTGCTTTAGCAGCGCAGTCGCGTTCTTTGATTTTTTGATTTACTTATATCTTGCTGATATCATCGCTGCCGCCTTTTTTCCTGCTAATACCAGCGCGGCGATGGCAAAAATTCAAGGGCTTGGGCTTTTTGCGATTGGGTATTTGGCACGCCCATTTGGCGGCGTTATCTTTGGACGCTTTGGTGATATCAGCGGTCGAAAGCCGATATTATTAATGAGTATTTTGGTGACAGCCGCAAGTTTGCTGGCGATGGCTTGCTTGCCAACCTATACCCAATGGGGCATGGCGGCGCCCGCTTTATTCATTATTTTGCGCCTGATACAAGGAATGGCGTTTGGACTTTTTGTGCCTTTAGCTTGGGTTTTTGTGTCAGAGCATGTACCACGCCAATATTTGTCAGTCGCTTGTAGTTATGTGACGGCGAGCTTTTTTGTCGGTGTGCTATTTTCTAACGCCTTTTTTCTTTGGTTGACCAACTCCATGACCACGGAGCAACTGGCCGCTTATGGCTGGCGGGTACCATTCTTTATGGCAGCCATCCTAAGCGTGGTGCCTCTCTTGGCGTGGCGCTGGATAGATGAATCGCCGTTTTTTATCGCTATGAAAGCCGCAAAACCAAGAGACTATATTGCCAAACCCTTTATCCTGCTCTTTAAGCATTGTAAGCATTCTATCTTTATCGGTTTGCTGCTCACCTTTATCATAGCCAGTATCACCACCGTTGTTATTCTACTCCTACCCGATTTAATTGAACTGCGCTTTACCTTAGACACGGATTTATTTGGATTTTCACACAGCTTGGGTATTGTGTTTATGATTTTTGGCTGTGTGTTTTACGGCTTTATATCCAACCATCAAAACTTCGGTAAAGTATTGGCTATTGGCTCTATCTTATTAATTGCGCAGATGTTTGCGTTCTTTTATCATCTACAAGCAAGTGGCGACTACATTCTTATCATGTATGCGCTGTTAGGGTTTTGTGCGGGTATTGTGGGCATGGTTCCGGCCATTTTGGTACAATTATTTCCCACCAACGTGCGCCTGACAGGTATGGCACTTTGTTATAATGTTGCTTATGGGATTGTCGGAGTGTTGGTGCCTTTTGGGCTTGGTTACGCCACTTTATATATCAGCTTTTCGCCTGCCCTATACACTGCCTTTGTAGGCTTTATCGGCATTATCATGGGCATTTATTTTTATAATTTGCCTGAATTCAAAAAAATTGATGAAGTGATTTAGAGAATAATTACTGAGTTTTTCCCTATTTTTGCTTTGTTATTGATTTTCCTATTATTTAACTTATATAGATAGAATAATCAAAAGGCGTCATGAAAATAACACTCATGGCGCTTTATCTATTCTCCTTTTAAACACATTTAAAAATGCACGTAAAAGTATGGTCGGTTCGCAATAAAATTGGCAAATTAATGAATATAGACGTGAGGCTGGTATAACGATTTTAAAACGACCTACTATATGCTTGCATAATAACGAGGCTTTACCCTAATGGTTGCTATGACCGACAAACGACTCTCTGTTGCGCCCATGATCGACTGGACAACGACAGATTATCGCTACTTTGCACGGCTGTTTAATCCGCATGTTTATCTTTATACCGAGATGATTAGTACCGGTGCGCTGCTCAATGGCAATCGCGCGCGGCATTTGCGCTTTGATACGCTTGAGCATCCGCTGGTGCTACAGCTTGGCGGTGCCGATAGTAGCGAGATGACCCAATGTGCCCAATTTGCGCAGCAGCATGGCTATGATGAGGTCAATATCAACGTCGGTTGCCCCTCTGATCGCGTCCAGCACAATAAGATTGGCGCTTGCCTCATGGCAGAGCCGCAGGCGGTTGCTGGTTTGGTCAAACACATGCAGGCAGCGGTCGATATTCCGGTGACCGTTAAACATCGTATTGGTATCGACAATTTTGATAGTTATGAGTTTATGGTAGATTTTGTCGAAAAAGTCGCAGCGGCAGGTTGTACGCGCTTTATTGTTCATGCCCGTACGGCGTGGCTACAGGGCTTGAGCCCCAAGCAAAATCGCGAAATACCGCCATTACGTTATGATGATGTTTACCGTCTCAAACAAGACTTTCCAACGCTTGATATAGAAATTAACGGCGGTATCGAAACGGTTGCCGATATTAAAGCCCATTTACAGCATGTCGACGGCGTGATGATTGGTCGGGCGTTTTATCACAATCCGTACCTACTGGCAGAAGCCAACAGTTTATGGGGCGCGCCGATTCCTAAGCGCTCGGATATTTTGGCACAATTGTACCCTTATCTAGAAAAACAAATCGCTAAAGGTGAAGCACTACCAACGATGACACGGCATTATTTAGGGTTGTTTCAAGGCTTAACAGGTGCGCGCAAGTGGCGACAGGCATTGAGCGGTAAACCGCAGCTAACAATTGATGATATTAAACGAGCCGCTGAAGAAGTCTTAGCCTTAAATCCAAATGCTTAGTCATCAATCACTATAAACATAAAATAACAGCTAATGGGTGCATAGCTAATTGATAAAGACATTCATCAATTAGCTATTTGACGTTTATATATAAACCTTTAACTAACTTCCGCTAAATACTGCGCCATCGCGACGCCATTATTAATAATATGTAACAGCATCGGTAATACTAGCGAGCCTGATTTGATACGCGCATAGCAAAATATCAATGCCAATACCACAATGGTGCCGATTTCATAAATACCATATTGCAAGTGAATTACCGCAAATATCACGCTGGTTACTAGGCTTGCGACTATTGTGCCGCGACGCTCTGCGTTGGCTACGTTTGAGAACTGCTCAGCAATAGCCGACCATAATAATCCACGAAATATCAACTCTTCATAAATCGGCGCGACAATCACCATGGCAAATATCAATAACCAGACTGAGCTGACAGACTGATATAAAGGGTCGACGAAGACCAACGGTGATTCATTGAGCAGGTAAGTTAACGCTTGACTACCAATCATAAATATCAGCAATAACCCTAACATACCGATGCCAACCGACCATGAAAACGGCTTGAGCGCTAGATACTGTTTTACATTGCCGCCCCTCACCCGAATCAATAAAACGCTGACTGCCACCAGTAATACACAGCCAATGATGATAGAAAGACTGACCACCGTACCATCATTGCTACCAAAAAAGAAAATATCGCCCATAGTGGCATTCTTAGTAGCGGGTAATACTAGTTTGCCGGCGATATAGACGCCGATTAATTGACTGATAAAGAACGTCACTACCATCCCAATGAGTAACAGCAACGCACCCAAGCGTGAAAATAGCGGCGCAGGATTGAGTGCTGTGGTCTTAATAGATGCGGTGGTCGCTTTTTTTAGCATAAATCGTCACTCAAAAAAGTGTGCTAGCTGCTCACATTACATTTATCCTAACCTCTAGGATTCACAAGCATCGTTTATTTTGGCAACTGCTTTTTAATAAGTTCAAGCACTTGACGCGCCACCGACTCTGGGTGCTCAAGCGGGAACATATGACCGCCGGCGTGGGTTTCATAATCGATATTCAGGCGTGATTTGATTTGCTGCGGGAAGCGGCGCTTGAGAAAGATACTGTCTTCACCAATGATAAGCGTCACTGGCGGTTTAGGCGCTCGGTTCGGGGTCAGCCAATACCATGACGGATTGGTACGAAAAACTTCGACTTCGCTGGCTTTAGGGATTGCCAATGTGACTTTGCCGTCCGCACGCTCATGTAAACCATGCTCGATATAGCCCTGAAAACTACGCTCATCGAAATCTTTAAAAAAGCCCTTATGACGCAGCTTATCATAGGCGTCTTCGCGGCTATCCCAAACATCACGGCGATGCTTAGACACACCCGCTGGCGACAGCTTATCCATCAAACGATTATTCATCAGCGGTAATCTATCGGCGGTTTTGGCCAAATGCCAGAGCAGGCTGACTTTGCCATAAATCCATGGTGGATCCAACAGCACCGCTTGCGCAAATATCTCCGGCGCACGGTATAACGCCTGCATAGTACACATGGCACCAAGCGAATGTCCAACGCCTACTAACTGACTTACGCCATGCTGCTCACACGTGCGTTTAACGCTATCAATAATCTGCTGGGTCAGGCTTTGCCAATGGTTATCGACTGGATAATCGGGCGTATTACCCAGCATAGGGATATATTCAATGGTAAAAAATTCAGCAAGTGGGGCAAAAAACGGCGCATAAACGGCGCTTGGCATACCATTGGCATGAGCAAAATGAATGACAGGTTTTTGGGTTATCTTAGACTTGGGTAATGTCGCAAAGGTCTGTGGATTAATGGCACTCATGACAAGCTCTCAGTAATTTAAATAGCTGTTTATTATAATAATCGAAATTTATATACAATTAAGGCTGAGCATAATCATATACTCAGCCTTAACAATCATACACATTAAATCCAAAATATAAAGCGCTTAGCGCATCTGCGCCTGACCCTCTTCTTGCGGTAACACGTCAAGCTTGATACTTGAGCCAAGACCTGCGCCTAACTTAACGGCAAAGCGATCCATAAATAAGCTAAATGGGTCGGTCGGCGTATAATTGACGACGTTATCAAGCTTCAGTTTCTTCTCTAAAGTCGAAATACTGCCCTTTTTGTCAGCTAAACCCAACTCAATCGACTGCTCGCCGGTCCAAAACAGCCCTGAAAACAGTTTGTTTTCCTCAGGATTCTTTAGACGATCGCCGCGACCTTCTTTGACCGCATTGATAAAGTGCTTATGAGTATTGTCCAGCACTTTTTCGACGTGCTGCTCTTCATAATCAGTGAGCGGACGTGACAAGCTTAAGATATCTTTATACTCGCCTGCGGTAATGGTGCGGTCTTTAACGCCGAATTTATCCATTAAGCCTTCGATATTATAGCTTGGCATAATTACGCCAATCGAACCGACTAAGCTTGATGGATTGACATAAATCTCATCCGCAGCTGAGGCGATATAATAAGCGCCCGAAGCACCCATATCACCAATCACCGCGTAGAGTTTTTTGTCAGGATATTCTTGACGCAAATCCATCATCGTCTGCCAGATTTCATCAGACTGTACGGGTGAGCCGCCGGGCGAGTTGATGTCAAGCGCCACGGCTTTGGCATTACTGTTTTCAAAAGCGCGCGTCAAGGCCTCATTAACATCGTAAGCATTGGCGATATCACCACTACTAATCGTTCCTTGGATTTCAACCACCGCCAAATGCGGCTTACTGGTATCAACGCCCTCAAGCCCGGACGGTGTTTTGGTACTACAACCGCGACCAATGGTCAAAAATATCAATAAAATATAACCAAAGGTCAATAGCTTAAAGAAAATACTCCAGCGACGGGCGCGGCGCTGCTCAACCACACTGGCTAATAACGTATTTTCAAGCAGTCGCCACTCTTGTCCGCTCGGCTGATTTTGCTGCTGCATCGGCGTTGGCTGATTTGACGAGTTGTCAGGACGTTTGTTAGGGTCTGGTGGCCAGTTGGGCATATAACTTCCTAAGTCAGAAACAATGTAAAACGATGAAAGAAATAGTGTTAGAACTTAATAAAGCAAAAAATTAATAAAACCGCAATAAAGATATTTACTTAGACAATTACGTTTTTTAGCGCTTTGATAAAGTTGAATAAGCTACTAAGTATGGTGGCATTTTGCTCATGGTTCAATAGCAGAACTGTGAAATAGCTTGATATTATAAAGGCGACAGGTTATAGGAGCGAGGTATTTTATAAGGATAATACCAATAAGTCAGATTATAAGGTTAATCCTTACTATCGGCCTCAAAAGCTAGAGCGGCATCTAGTGACTTATTATCATAAGTGATTGTCTCATGGATTTGTTGCGCCCTTATTGCATCTGCAGAGATATGCGAAGTGCTGTGCCCAAGCCACGTTGTACTGTTTATGACATTACCTAAGGCGTTGTTTAAAGAGTCTTTTAAAGTGTCATTTTTAGTATTTGGTTCAATCGCGCATAATAACGACCACATTTGCCACACGCGCGGATGGGTATCGACATTTAAAACCAAACGTGATTGAGCATTTTTAATCTGAGAAGGTGTCGCTTTGTTATCGGACTGAAGTGTTTGTACTTTAGTAGCTAATGATTTGAGCGGGTCAGCAGCATTGTAGTTTATCACGTGAATAGGCAGTCGACTGTCAAGTTCAAGCGTACAGTCCCAGACACTGGCATCGTTTATTTTGCTCCAGCCTGTGATAGCTTGCAACGTTAAATCACCATTGGTGAGTTGCCAGATTTTACCTTGCTCACAAGTTTGGGCGCTGATGGTTGCATGAGTTCTATTTTTACCAGATTGACTGGCTAGTTGATAAGCGCGCTGGAGCTCGGGCCAACGCTCACTACGCCCTGCTTGCCAATACTGAGCGGTTGGGAGACGTTGACTTAGCTCAGCGACGGTCATTGGTAGCAGCTCAGAGCCGTTTGGCTTATAGATGGTCTGCTGCAATGACTTACGGTTGTTATTTTTTAATGTCGCTAAAGACGATGTCAAGGCCGCGCTACTGCTTTGCACCACAATACCTTCTAGACGCTTGATAGATAAGCTGCGCAGTTGCTGCTCTAGGGTCGCAGATAACTTGTCAGCGGTTAGCGTGCTTGGCATCGTACGAGTATCATAAGGCCTATGATCGGCTAAAATTAACCAGCTAACGTTTGTCTTATTATCTTCATTATTTAGCACAGGGTATTGTAGCACCGCCGCGCTTAAATATTGGTCGCCCGTTGGCAGAATATAGAGAGTCGGAGTCATGGTTAATGACTGCTGATTGGCGTATACCGTCATAACCAGTAGCGTTAACGGCGCTAGCGCGAGCCAACGACTGATAAGCCCGCGCGGTAATAGCCATGGCAGCATCGCCAATAATACCATCAGCAAAATTGCCATATTCACTGGCGTATAAAGCCATGCCCCTGAGAATATCGGTAACGCCGTTAGCCGCGTGATAAGCTCGTGTAAATGAGCGACGAGAGCAATCACCAGTGCCCAAATAGCATCTGCTAACGTGGGCGAGATAAGATAGCACAGCCCAGCCAGTAAATTTAGCGGTACAATCACCCAACCAAATAAACCGATGGCAAATAAATTAACGATAAGCCCTAACAGTGATGCCTTACCGAATAACAATAAGGTTATGGGTAATAGCGCGATAAATAGCCAAAACTGTAATTTGAACAGACGTTTAAATCCCAACCATGTACGTTGAAGTATCTTCGCATTTTTATTGTCATTAGAATTCGTGGTCGTTAAGCTTGCAGACTCTGTTTGACTCCATGCTACTGAACTATCTTCGTACTTTAATAGCAGCGCTACCGCTATAAAGGACAGCCAATAACCAGCCTGCCACAGTACATACGGGTCGAACCATGCCATCAGTATCGCCAGCGCCAACAATATACGCATGGTACTAATTGGCAGTAGCGTTAAGCGTATCAAACCTATGGCTAATAACATCCACGCGGTACGCGCAGCAGGTACATCAAACCCAGTAAATAAGGCATAAATAAAAGCCGCGCTCATCATAACCCACCAGCGCAATTGCCAGCGCGGGATATGGCGATAGAGAGAGGGGTAAAAACGATTCAACAGTAAGACTAACAATCCCGCTAATACAATCGCTAAAAATAGAACATGCGTTCCTGAGATGGCCAATAAATGAGAAATACCTGCCAGCTGATATAAATCTTTGGTACCGCGATTGATTAAACTGCGATCACCGGTCAGCAAACTCAAAGTCACCGCTTTTGCTTGCTGCTCTGCGAGAGTTTGCGCTGCCCAATCCTGATAAAAATGCTGACGTAGTTGCCAACGTCCTTGGTCTATCGCGTTACGAAAGCGGTATAAATAAGAATTGTCCGCTTTAGATAATGCTGCTGAGCCATTAAACAGAATAGTTGAGGTACTGGTCGCTAATATAGTGGCAACCCCATCGATATGTCGCCCTCGTAACCAACGATAACTATCAAATCCGGTTGGATTGTTCAGCGCTTGCTCAGAGTTAGCAAGTGGCGCCAGCGTCAAAGTCATCAATAACTGATCACCTGGCTGCAAATGATTTAGTTCTATAGTCTTCGATTTATTCTCAGTACCTTTCTTAGAAGGTTTTTTAAGGAGCGACTTCTTAGAGTAAGATTTTTTTGGATAAGCGTTTAGCAGTATACGATATTGTTTATTTTCGAAATATTCGAAATTATCTCCGTTTAAATTATTTTCCTTATTGCTTAGGCTATTATCAGTCACCTCTTTATAATTGGCATTGTAATTTACGCTCAGTTTGTCCAAATCCTGCGACGTTAGCTCGGACAGTAAAGGCGATATATGGCTAATGGTAGCAACCTGCCGATAGCCACTATTACTTGCGTCATCATAGACACTGTCACTGATGCCTTCGATGCTCACCAACGCTTGCACGCGCACAGTTTGTTTGATGGCATTACTTTGCGCCTGCTGCTGACTTATCAAAGCGAGCAGCCCACTACCAGTAATCAGCGCTAACGCTAATACCGTCGTTAATAAATAATGAGGAAATTTATAGAGTAATGGTGATGTAGAAGATCGGGTTTTAGCAGAATTTTGAACATCAAGACTTTGAGCGGAGGAATTTTTAACATACCTCTTTTTAGCGTCAATCGAGGGTGCAAACGCAATGTAACGCTGATTGATAAATAGCAGAACGATGGTCAAAGCTATTAATAATAACGGCAAGATAGAAGATGTGCTGAGGTCTGTTAATAAGGAGCCAACTGGCAGCGGCATAGTATCTGCAACGGCCAAAACTCCCATCATAACGATGATTATCAAGCTACCAATTAACCAGTACACCAGCGCTCCTCGCTTGCTTGATAGCTCGTCCATTGCATATAAGTTGTGTGATGAATAATGACCGTTCTAAACATTGAACCAACCATCAAGTGCGCAAACCGTCTAGCGATGGCATTTATGTGGCTATTACCCTATACTTACCAGAAATATTGCAATAGTGATTATTCAACATTATCTAGCCGCTTTTCTGATAACATTTATAGCTATATTTCTTATTAATAATATCACTGTATATCAGCCCATCAATATGATTGAGCGGGCTGAAGATAACATGTAAAGGCGATTCTGTGCCAAACAAACGTCTAAAAGACCTACTTCCTACCCCTGAAAAAATCTTAGAAAGTCGCTCATTAAAACTATTTGCGCCGCAACTTGCCGACCCGCGTTTATGGCATTTTAATCGCCATAGTTTAAATAAAGCGGTTTATATTGGTGTGCTCAGCGCATTTTTCCCGCTGCCAGGACAGATGTTACTGGCTTTAATCGGCGCGCTTATTTTTCGTGCCAATGTGCCAATGGCGCTTGGTCTGACTTGGATTACTAACCCGCTGACGACTCTGCCGGTGTTTTATGCTGGCTACTATATCGGTGCCAAAATCCTTGATGTGCCGATGATTAGCTTACGAATTATCGGCAGAATGATTTCTGACTTTAGCTTATGGCTCATATCTGATGGCGCCAATCCTTTCATCACTTATAAAGGTACGGTATCTATCGCCGCTTTTTGTCTAGGGCTAACAATTTTAGCGGTCATCAGTAGTATTGTCTGCGGTTTGGCGTTTAAAGCCATCTGGCGCTATAAGACTGTCACCAGCTGGCAAAAACGTCAGAAAGACTCTGCTGAAAAAACCAGCAAGCATGAATAGCCTTAATTATTAATAATCGGGTGGTGTATCAGAAAGTATGCTGAGGAAATAAAAGGAGGAGTGACAGCCAGAGCAAGATGATATATTTGAGGTTATGAAGACACAAATAGATATCAGTTGCCCCGACTGTCACAGTAA
>NZ_LXWA01000025.1:0-524 GCF_001652315.1 Psychrobacter sp. SHUES1
CACTTAGACCCACCATTTATATATGGGGCCATAGCTCAGTTGGTAGAGCGCCTGCCTTGCACGCAGGAGGTCAACGGTTCGACTCCGTTTGGCTCCACCACTATAAACGCAGTAAGCTTTCAGTGCACAGCATAAACAGAATTAAGTGATCATCATTGATTATTTACTTCTGTTTTATACAGAACTTACTACTCGACGAGAGAGTAAGAACTATTTAAAAACATAGATATGAGTCTGGGTTAGAGTGGCGTGTTCACGCGACACTCTAACCTTAAGAAATCCTCTTTTAACGACATTGTTTGTTATCCCAAAGAGGGTTTCTTAAAAAAGTAAAGAGAACTGAATCAAGCGTAAACATAGGTGATATCGTTATCATAATTAGATTGTATGACACTTTGAAGTCGAAAGACTACTTGGGGTTGTATGGTCAAGTAATGAAGCGCACATGGTGGATGCCTTGGCAGTCAGAGGCGATGAAAGACGTGACAGCCTGCGATAAGCTTCGGGGAGGCGGCAATATCCTG
>NZ_LXWA01000026.1:0-507 GCF_001652315.1 Psychrobacter sp. SHUES1
GCTTCTGCCAATTTGCTGTGACGACCTCGACGATGACGATCGTAGAGACTCTCAAGTCCTCGTTCATAATATCGCTTCAATGTCCGTCTGGCAGTTTCAGGATGTATGCAGAGGTCTTTAGCAATATCGTTAGTGGCTTTGCCTATACTATATTGGTATAAGATGAGCAGGCGTAGTCGGGCTCTGGGATTGCGCTCAGTCTTTGAGTGTTTGCCAAAGTCATGGTCTTCTAGGTTATTTATTGGGTTTGGTATAAGCATTGATTAGAGTAGGCAAGCGATATTTTTTTATATAAACCCCAGACAAAGAAAACCCCCTTCTACATTAGCAGAAGGGGGTATATCTTAAGAATAGAGAGCTGACGATGACCTACTCTCACATGGCCGGGGCCACACTACCATTGGCGCGATGATGTTTCACTTCTGAGTTCGGGAAGGGATCAGGTGGTACCATCATGCTATTGTCGTCAGCAAAGGGGGTTAGATATGAGTCTGTGTGTTTAATGAC
>NZ_LXWA01000027.1:0-55326 GCF_001652315.1 Psychrobacter sp. SHUES1
TTAATTTGTCGCAATATAATAAATAGCTTGTGCCAAAGTTCATCGTTGAGCTTGGTGCGAGTCATAAGTGATGCCTTATTTCTTTGTTGTGGTAAACAGTAGAGTAAGGCGTTGCTTATGTTTTTCAATGGTTTCTCAATTCTATACAGCCCCTAATTATAATAGACCGACTTTTTATGTTCGAAAACTTCCTTAAACTGATTAAACAGTCATTTAATAAGTATTAAATTCTATACCTACACCAGCCCCAACATCAGTGGACTGGGTATCAGAGTCAACTGCCCAAAGTCTACTAGATATCAGCGTCTTTGGATTGTATTGATGCTCCCAAGCCACATCTAAGACGGTTAGCTTGTCCGACTCTGGGAACGCTTGGTTAGTAGCTCGGTTGGACTGATTTACCTTAGCATGTTGTACTTTTGCATTGATAAAGTTTTGATTGTCGACCCAAAGCTTGCCACCCACAGCAATACTCTCAGTATCTCCGCCTAATGAATAGGCTAAGGGATAGCCATGCTGATAGTTCCCATCTTTATAGACGTAATGATTATAAGAAACGCCTTTGACATCCCCGCTACTTCGAGTATCCGTCCATTCAGTGTAAAGTTGATAGGGCATACCTCCTGATTTTTTAGTATTTAGGGTAGAGGCATAATCAATACCAGCCAAATACATATTCTTAGCAGGTAGATAACCTGCTTCATCCTCACCCACGTATTGACCATAGATACTTACTGGGAGATTGTTATTAGTTAACGGCGCTAAGTTGATATGAGCATCAAATCCTGCCAATTGATCAGATATATCTTCATCTGCATCATAAACATTATCTTTGGTACCTGTAAGAGCATCGAAGAAAGAACTTAATGATTCAGATTTTCCCTCACCACCCCACATGAAGGTTCGAGAAGCACCTAATTCTAGCCAATCTGTAGGGTTAGCTGTTAATCGCATGCCGATTAATTTGGTATCAGGAATTGCTTTATAGTCATCAAGTTGACCGGCAAACAATTGATACTGCCAAGGACCAATCCAGTTTAGGTATGGATGGTTTGGTGCAGCTTGTGTATCGCGTTGTAAAGTAATACCCGCTACAGGCTTACTGGCATCACCACGGATCAGGCTACCATCATGCCCTGGCCCCCACCAAGTAGGGATTTGACCAGCAATCAGCCACTGATTGGCATATTTACCCGCTAAATATGAGCCTTCAAAGCTTAAACCCTCGTCATTAATCATGTCTTTGTCTTTGACATTGGCACGAAGATTAACTTCCCAATCTTCTTCTCTTAAGCTTGCTTGAGCAGTAGCTTGAAAACTGGCTGTTTTATCATCAGCGAAGCTTTGAGGCAGCTGCTCTCTATCAGTTTGGGCATAAGCTGAGACTTTAGTATTGACTAAAGACTTTGGTTCTTTACTTAGTGTATAGCGAATAGACTGCACAATTTGCTGTTGCTCAGCAGTGCGAATATCAGCTTTATATAAGGCTCTATTAATCTCATTAGCTGTCAATGGCCAAGTGCTGGTGCTGATTTGAATCACCCCTTGTGCTCTTAACCAATCCAGCTCTGACTTTAAGCTCATGTCATTTATTTGGAGGTTTTGGGCACTAGCTAGGCTACTTAATAAACCAGCTGTTAGTAATAAGCTGGCTAGCTTATTGGTTTTAAATGCAGGCTTTGAGAGTTTCATAATAGGAGTGCTCTAAAGTAAAAAGGGCGATAGAAAGTAACGGGATATAGACTCTAAGTAATCTTTTTGATAATAATTTATCAACTTAAGCATTAAGCATGATTATAACACTTAAGTATTAAGAGTATTTACAGAGGGAAGCGTTGTATAAAAAGCCTCTTTTTTTTATAACATAAAGAGGCTAAATAAAACTAGAATTAAGTCATCAAACGCTTAGTTTTCCTTAGGTCGATTAAATCACTTAACCGCATCGCCACTACCTTTTCCTAAGGCAGTACGGATGATATAGCTGAAATATTTTTTCAGGGTTAAGTTATCAATCATTTCTTTATCAGTTTCTGCTAATAGCTCTGGCGTAGACATATCTATACCACTTATCTGGGCTAATCCAGTAATACCAGGCAAAACATCATACACACCTTGAGCGTCTCTTGCTTCGATTAACTCTTGTTGATTATATAGATTAGGTCTGGGACCCACGAGGCTCATTTCACCCTTTAATACATTTATCAACTGAGGTAATTCATCTAGTTTGGTTTTACGTAGTATTTTACCAAGCTTAGTAATTGAGCTGTTGTTTGCTAGGTGGCTAGCTACTGAAGCTGTATCTAATTTCATAGTGCGGAACTTTACAAGTTTGAAAGGTTTTTTATTCTTTCCAACACGTTCTTGAATAAATAATGGAGAACCTGTGTCAAGATACCCAACTAGGGTTGTACCAATTAATAAAGGTGAAGCTGCAACTAAACCAGTCGCTGAAAATGTAATATCTAGAGGTCTTTGCCATTTATTTTTTTTTGAAACAGTTTGGTTAGATACATAGAATTTAGCAGTGTTCTGAATGGCTTCTGAGGTTGAAATCTTAGGTTCCCAATTCAGCAGCTCTTTAGTATCCGAAATATCAACCTGTAACGAGCCACATAGTCTTTGTGCTATATGTTCTTTACCTACTAATTTAGCGCCGATTTTTATGAGGCTAGGGGGAACAGGTAGTGCTTTGTTCTTAACACCTAAACCAGAAGCAATTTCATCGAGCATCATCGCAGTTGATATATCACTGTCATCTGATACTAATAACACTTGGTTTTTAGCGTCGGGAGTATCAATACTACTAACAATAAGATCAGTTAAGTTTTTAACAGAAACCAAACTGCGCAAATTGTTTTTAATGCCACCTAAAGGTAAAGGAATGCCTTTATAAGTCCATTTCATTAAAGCATTAAAGTTGCCTTTAACATTTTCGCCATAAACCAAAGTAGGACGAATAATGACATAATCCATAGTGGAGTTATTCGCAATTTCTTTTAGTCCTAGCTCTGCTTTATACTTACTATAGCCATAAGGGTCTGAGGGGGGAATCGTCACTTCGGGTGTAAACGGATGGTTAGGTAGGCTATATTCGCCATTGACCTTGATTGAGCTCAAAAAAATAAATCTTTGAATACACATATCCACAGCCTGCTTTGCTAGATTCAATGTTGCTGCTGTATTGACCTCTTTCAAAGACTTCGAGGGGTTATTTTTATCATCCTTTAATACACTGGCTTTACCTGCACAGTGTATAACTACATCAATACCTTGTAAGACTTGTTTCCAATCAGTGTTAGAGTCAAGCTTATCGATAAAGCGATACTCACAATCTAAAGTAGGTTTAACTGACTGACGTACACATGCAATAACGTTGTGCTTAGTTTCTAAAAGGTTTTTTACTAAAGCTTGGCCTATAAAGCCATTCGCACCGGTAACAAGAATATTCATTAAAGATCCGTATAGTAAGTAGTTGTTAGGTAATATTTAAATATAATCGTATGCTAATACTTAAAGCTTCATTTCTTTGATCATATGAGCATTTACTTTTTTTACATCATATTTTTCTTCGGCCATCTTTCTAGAGGCCCGGCCCATTTCTTCATATAAGCTATTATTTTCGATAAACTTAATCATAGTATTAGCAAGATCGTCAATAGATTTAACAGGGACAAGATAACCATTTTGACCATCTACTACTGTCTCACGACAGCCTGGGGCATCTGTAGTTATAATAGGTCGTGCCATAGCCATTGCTTCGAGTACAGAACGCGAAGTTCCTTCTCTATATGAAGGTAGAACATACACGGAACAAGTAGCTATTGCAGGACGGACATCATTAAGCTTTCCCCAATAAGTTATAACGTCTGAAGCTATCCATTCATCTAATTGAGCTTGAGAAATAGCAGCTGGATTTTCATCAATCCAGCCAACTAGATGGAACTCTGTTGTCGGATATTGTTGTTTTACTATTTTAGCTGCTTCAACGTATTCTACTATGCCTTTGTCTTTTAATAGCCTGGCTACTAATAAAAAAGACGGTTTAGTATTTCCTGAACCATCCTGGGGCAGAGGTAATGGACTAAACTTATTAGTATCAACACCTGATCCATTTACAACGACAGTAGATGTTTTATTATTAATTAGTTTAAGCTGCTTGAATAGGTTTAGGTCATCTGGATTTTGGAAAAAAACTTTAGAGGATTTTGCAAGTGAGTGTTTATATAAGCTATAAACTACTTGTTGTAATTTATTAGGCTTATTGTTGTTGTCTGAGTTCTGAAAAGCG
This sequence comes from Psychrobacter sp. SHUES1, assembly GCF_001652315.1. Classification (NCBI taxonomy): domain Bacteria; kingdom Pseudomonadati; phylum Pseudomonadota; class Gammaproteobacteria; order Moraxellales; family Moraxellaceae; genus Psychrobacter; species Psychrobacter sp. SHUES1. Next base: position 4,289 of record NZ_LXWA01000027.1, read on the forward strand.
TACCCTAGTCCCGAAAGTAGAACAAAGCGACTCGGCACCTTAGCTAGCCAAGCAGCTAGTGTGCCGTAAATAATGGGCTTAATAGTATAAGACAAAATAAAATCCGGTTCGATCTGGCGTAGTAACTTATAAGAACATATTAAAGTCTTAACATCACTTACTGGGTCAGTTCCAGTGCGCTGCATGGATATATTATGTAGTTGGTATCCCAGGCTTGCTAGGTGTTGGTACTCATCACTATGATTTTTTAAGTTAGGCGCTACTACATGTATTTCATAACCCAGGTTTGCAACATCCTTTAAAAGTTGACCTCTAAAGTTAAGGACATGAGGTAGGTAGTTAGCGAATATTAAAAATTTCATAGTCTTTAGTTCTTTATAATTAAGAGTATTATTATGTAGTACTTACGAAGCTGTTAGGTTAAAGCTTATTTTCTAGATAGCAATGCCTTGATGCGACGGACCCCAGCAAATAAAGAAAACTGATCACTATAGTAGTCAATAAGGGCTAAACCCTTATCTGCATCAAAATCAATACTGTGTGGACCTAATGCTTTATCAATACTAATAGAACCACAGATATTTTCATTATAACTATGAGCAGTTAGCTCAGTAATCTCAGCAATCATAATAGAAGACCCATACCCCCTATTGTTGTTTTGGCCAAATCGAAATATTCCGTTTTCAGTTTTCAATATACGACCAGCCATTCTCGCTGATGAAGGTGACAAAGTAATCGGACTGCTAGGATGTGCTTCAAAACTATCATCCATTGAGTCTGCAACCCACAAGTTAAGCACTGAATGAGCAGAGTGGCTTTCTCCAAAAAATAAATACCATTTATTATTATGTTCAAGCAATGTAGCATCTACTATACGCTTATCCTGCAATCCTTTAATAGGACTATGGGTATTACTATTATCTTGAAGGTCGATAAAATACTGAGAGGAGTGTGAAGCGACCTCTGGTAGTAATTTCTCTCTACCATCTAGCATAAATGAAAAAGGGTAAGAATAGTGCTGTTTACTTAAGATAATCTTATCTTGAATCTTATCTTCAGTATCTATCTCAATAATATCGCCTAAGCCTGTTTTTTTATCTAAAGCTTCTAGTCTAATTTTTTTACGATCTATGGAAAAGAAAGGGTCTGCATAAAACGAGTACTGAGGCTCTATTGGTAGCTCATCAATATCTCTTAGTGTTATTGTATTTTTATGGTATGGATTAAGAGAAAACCTAACTGTACCCACTTTCCACTTCTTTTCAAAAAGCAGACCGTATGTTAAGTGTTTAATTCTATTTTCTGTAAGCCGTTTTACAAAACTAAATACTGTTAAGTTACTAGGTAATCGATAGTTTTTACCGTTAGTATCAATATCTATCTGCTTGTTCTCAATGATATTTATTATTGCTTTACGTAGAAGATACTTTGATTGTTGATAAAAGTTTTCAGCAGTCTTACGGTAAGAGTAATGTACTAGTTTAGACTCGGCATAAGCATAAACTTTACCTGCATCTAGTTCATTTGTTAAGCTCTGTACGATAATGCCCTGATTATCAGCATTTTGAAAGAGCTCATAAAAGCCAGCAGGACGTCCTCTAAATTTTGCTGGATTACCATGATGGTATGAAAGAATCGGTATATCTTCTAACCGCTCATCAACTTTTAACAAATTCATACCAAACTTGATAATAATATCTATACCTTCATCTAAAATCTCATCTAAGATTGTAATTGGTATTGATTGCCAGTTTCCTGTATAAATGCTCTTAAAATCTAGAATTTTTATATTATTAAACTCCAGGCTTTCCTTTTTTGAATAAGTATTTTTTAAAGTAAATAAATTCAATGCATAATATGAAAAGTGCTTTTTAATATCTCTTTTTATTTTAGTATTCTGGCAGCTTAAAACTAACTGGATATCTAACAAGTCAGAGGCTTGCTTAAGAGACTCCTTCTGCCAATGTGCTATAGACAAGTTATCTACAATTAAAGCGGCTCTGATTTTGCTCATAGTAAAAACCTTTAAAATTTTTTAGTTTTACACAGGGACGGTATAGAGAGAAAGATACCCTTTATTCCATTTCTTCATTAACTAGAGGCTCCGACTCTCTTTTTTGAAATACCTACAACCCTATCTGGAATCTTATTTACTTCAATTCTATGGGCTTAGATTTGTACTAAGGGTATTTTAAATTTAAGCTTCTAGTATTGACTAATAGTCTATGTCAATTTCATAATATTAAAAATAGCCATCATATTTATTCACGTATTTCTAAGCTGACTTAAATTTCTCTATATTAGGCTTAAAGGATTAGTTTATTTGCCTTATACTTCATTAATTACTTAAAAATTAAGCTAATGAGAGTAGTTTTTAAACTTGTAAATACTTCTGTCTTATCGATTTAAAAAGAAGCAGAGTAAATTATTAAATATTTTCAGCTCATGTTTTTATGTAAACTTAACTTTAATTGTTAATTAATACTTTTTATTAATTTATCAATTACTTGTTGATGCTGATTAATAACATCTTTATCAATTTTCTGTTGGTTTCTCTTCAGAGCTAACCTTTGCAAGCTTCCTGTTTTATCTAATATTTTTATAATTTGCTTTTTGATTAGCATTTTGAGGTAGCTTGGGAGACGATACTCAGTAGTATATTTGGAAAAAGCATTATAGTGATCTATATATGAATTAATCATCTTCGTTGCATCTATATTTCCTGCCTCACGATAGTAGTACAGTAGGTCGGGTAAAGTAGCCACATGTAGATCTTTTTTTGTAGCAGCTTTACACCATAACGCATAATCTTCAGATCGAGGGTAGTTAGTATCGTATCTATTTCTTATATACCAAGATTTTCTAGCTAGAATAGTTGCATGAGTGATAGGGTATCTATGTTGAACCTTTGTGATATTATGAAAAATCGTTTCTGGATAGCGATACCCATACACTATATTGTCATTATCAATTGATATAAGACCAGTGGATACAATATCAATATCAGGATGATTTTCTAAAAATTTCAATTGAATGCTCAGTCTATTTGGATGAATAGCATCATCAGCATCCATACGAGCAATAAGATCATAATTAGATTCGTCAATAATTTGATTGAGCCTGTAAGGTAGTTTCATATTTTTTCCATCTGATATGACCCTAATTCTGCTATCTAAAGCCTCATATCTATTAGCGATATCTAAAGACCCATCTGTTGAACCATCATCAATTAAGATAAGCTCCCAGTTTTGATGAGTTTGATTTATAACAGATTGTATAGCAAAACTTAAATACTTTTCTGCATTATAGATAGGGATTCCGATCGATATATATTGGTGATTCATAGTTAAAATATCTTAAATAATGGGTTAATAGTATAGGGTGTAAGGTTGCTGAAACGTGTAGTAGTTAGCAAAAAATAAGTGAGACAGAATATAACTGTTAAAATATAAATAAATAAATTATTAATTCTCTTTAGTGCCATTGGGACTAGTAGGGCCAGTGACCAAGTGAAGTAAAATAGAATTCTCTGTGGTCCAGATGGATTAGTTCCTACTAGAGCTATTGGTACTAATAGAAATATTCCGATGGAATAGTAAGTTAGTAAGATTTCAAATTTTTGATTCTTGATTTTATAGAAATACTTGATGATCTGTAGGGCTATCATAATTATAGAGTAAAAACCAAGAGTTACTAATCCACCTGATTTTTCACTTTCCTGAGTATAACCTTGGTATCTGATATTATCTTCTGCCAAATACCCGATGACAAGTTGACTTCCTATCATTGATGTTAAAAAAGAGATAAGAAACTTATAGTAATTCTGTATTTTGCTATGCAAAAGGAGATATACAGGCAGTAATACTAATGCAGAAATATGGAAAGAAGAAGCTAAGATCACAATTAGTAAGAAAGGTATTAGCTGTTTACTTATTAAGGCAGGTGTTGCTAGTGCGATTAAAGCCATTGCTATACCTTGTCTTAATCCATTGAAAAAGAAAGTATAGGTTCCCAATGTAATAAATATAAAAACAGATAGAGTATAGTTAACGCTTAGTTTGCGTATACTCACTAGATAGCAGCCTACTACTATTAATGAAGATATAAAAAAAAGCCAGAAATAATTATGAGTTAAGTTGAGGAGTATATAAGTAAAAAGTTGATACCCATACTCAACGTTCTCATTAAAAGAAAAGTTATAAGGATTTAAGTTATAACGAAAATATTTTGTATAGTTAGGAGAGTCAGTACCGACTGTATAGTTTCTAATACCAGAAAACACAGATAAAATCAATAATGGAATCCAAAAAGACTTCCTGTGGATTGCCGCTTTTTCAACAGATATCCATAATGATATAAATACTAATAAGATTATATAGGGGGTCATTGACTAAGCTACCTGTTTTTCTACTACTTTTCGGATAAAAACCAGTTTTTTCCTAAAGTCTTTTATTTAATATATCTTTAATAGTATTTTTTATTTGTAATTCATCAAGTATCTTAATAGCTTTTATTTTTAGAGCTAAGCATAGGTCGCTAGTTTTTACCCTGTATAAACTGCTTTTAAAAAATATTTCTTGAGTGATTTTTTCTTTGTAATAAATTTTGATATTATCATTAGCATTATAAAAATATGATTGGTATAGCATACTAGCTAAGTAGGATTTTTTAATGGTGTAAGGTATAGAATCTTCCCACTTTTCATAGAATTTTATCAAAGAGTTGAAATCTAAAGCTGACTTATGGCCGCCTTCATTCCAGTCAATATTTGATGTAATATTTGGGTTATAACACCATCCACAAGTATTGTAATATATGACTGCGAAATAATCATAATCCTGGTGTCTTTTTAAAGACTCATCCCAGAGCACATTGAGGCTAACCTTAGATTTATCTATTACATATGAAGATGTCTGAGCTAAATAATTCCGTGGTGACATGATCAGGGAAAAGGGGTCATCGAATAGTTTTATATCTTTAGAGTTATTTAATATGACACCGTTTGCCGTGTGTACTCTAGCCCCACTATAAGTTGCCACTTTATCACTCTTATTTAATAATTTAATTGCTTTAGAAAGATGATCCGCTTGCCACCAATCATCGGAGTCAAGAAAAGCTACATATCTTGTCTCAGCAAGTTTATAACCTAAGTTCCTAGCATAGTTAGCATTACCTCGACCAATACTACTAGTAAAGACGCATTTATCATATAAGGTATGACTTCTAATAATTTTCCATGCGTTTAAAGACTCTTCTAAGCTAGAGCCATTATCAATGATGTAAACTCTATCGGCAGCAAGGGTTTGCGCTGCAACAGAGTCTAAAAGGCGCTTTAAAAATCGTGATCGATTAAAGAAGGGTACTACTACTGAAACGCTCAGGTCTTCACATTCTTTCAAATTAGTCACTCCCAAACAAGTCTCTAGTAAATACCTTTGATTCGACATCTTTTATTTCATCTACCAGTCGATTTGCAACAATAATATCACTAATGGACTTAAAATTTTCCAAATCCTTTATGACAGTAGAGTTATAAAAATGGGCCTCTTTTAAAACAGGCTCATAGACAACCACCTCAATACCTTTTGCCTTCAATCGTTTCATAACACCTTGAACTGCAGATGCTCGGAAGTTATCTGAACCAGACTTCATCACTAAACGATAAATCCCCACTACTTTAGGGTTCTTGGCTGCTATAGAGTCAGCAATAAAATCCTTACGAGTGCGATTAGACTCAACAATAGCCTTTATCAAGTTACTAGGAACATTGTCATAATTAGCCAATAGCTGCTTAGTATCTTTTGGGAGACAGTACCCACCATAGCCAAAAGAAGGATTGTTATAATGACTACCGATACGTGGGTCTAGTCCAACTCCCTCAATAATCTGCTTAGTATCTAAGTTAAAGGTTTGAGCATAAGTATCGAGCTCATTGAAGTAAGCGACTCGCATCGCTAAATAAGTATTTGAGAACAGCTTAATTGCTTCGGCTTCTGTCGAATCAGTGAATAAGACAGGAACCTCTTTTTTGATAGCCCCTTGTAGTAGTAAGTTAGCAAAGATTCTGGCACACTCAGACTGTTCTCCCACAATTATGCGAGAAGGGTAAAGGTTGTCATATAGCGCCTTGCCTTCTCTAAGGAATTCAGGAGAAAAGATTATATTATCAGTACCAAGTTTTTGCTTAAGTTGCTCAGTGTATCCTACTGGCACAGTAGATTTGATAATCATTACTGCATTAGGATTAATAGACAAGACAGTTTTAGCTACTGACTCGACACTATCAGTATTAAAATAATTAGTTTGAGGTTCATAGTCTGTAGGGGTAGCAATAATCACAAAGTCTGCCTGACTATACGCACTGGTTGCATCTAGAGTTGCTGTGAAATTGAGTGGTTTTTTGGACAAAAAGTCAGTGATCTCTGCATCTTCAATTGGAGATTGCTTGTTATTTAATAAGGCAACTTTTTCTTCAACAATATCTACGGCTATAACTTCGTTATGCTGAGCTAACAGCATAGCATTTGATAAACCTACGTAACCTGTGCCTGCTACTGCTATTTTCATTATTTAGTGCTCTCTAAGAATGATTCAATGAAAAGTGGGCTAAGAAATTAGAATTTTGAGTAAATGATATACTTATTAACTTTCAAAATACTTCTCTATAGAATCATATGCAAAGTCATTACCAAATCTAGTAACCCTATAATAATTAAGTGGATGATCGATAAAACGATGCTTAACTCTAGAGATTAACTTATTGTTCTTCACACGAGGTAGATTCTCATTTTCGAGTCCATTATTGTGCTTAATAAAGTTGAGTGACTTCAATGCTTCTGGAATCACTCTAACTTGTAAGCCACTTACTTTGCAGATTTTAGAGTACCAAAGATCATCAGCAGTAGGTGCGACACTTAGATAGCCGTTATCATCAACTAAATCTCTGGTAAACCAACCCCGATAAAGCACTGCACCGCCTCCATAAGTGATAATCCAGTCTTTATCTATAATAGTTTTCTTCTGTACTATGGGCCAATAGATATAGCCTGTTTCGTGACCTAACTTACTATATTGAATTTTGCGTACTCTGCTAGCATGAATAAGCATTCTCTCAGGATCAAAATCTTGTAAAAGGGAGCTTAACCATTGTTGACCATATATGATATCGTCATCAGCGGTAACTATAATGTCGTCTAATCCCGCTGCTTGCAGTGTGGGCATAAGCTTTCTAAAGGGTCCTGTATTCTCTACCCATTCAATATGTATAATCTTTTTTAGTTCATCTTCTATTCCCTGAGTTAAATAAAAAAAGACATCTGTATTTTGAATGCCTTCATCTTTTAGATAAGGGTGTGAAGATAAGTTGAGTACTATCTTATGAGGCCTTAAACTCTGTGTGACAAGCGAATATAATGCTGCTCTACAAAGATGAAGCCTGTTAGACGTTGTGGTTAAACTGATTATTATATTATTCAAGATACACCTGTATGTAATTTAATTATCTTTGACTAAGTTTATAAAAATATTCGCATTTTGGATTGCTTGAAAAGTCCTTTATATTAATATATTCATTAGAATTAAATTATCTTCTTTAGCTACCTTAGATTAATTTGAAGGACTCTGAAAAGACTTTTATTAGTAGCCTGAATACTCAAATCTTAGTGCATGTCATTACAGAATAGTTAAGCTACATGTCTGTGAACAGACATATTTAAGATTATTAAAAGAATAAAGAGGGCGATAAATACTATAATGCTTAATTCACCTTACAGTAAATTACCTGCTTTGCTAAGCTTATAAATTTAATTTTTTTGCTACTACTATTAATGCCTGGAATGTTTTTGAATTACTATCTACTAAAATTAAAGATCTAACAAACATTCTAGTCTCGGCCTTAAGATCTTTTTTGTATTTTGAGGTTCTCTTTCTATATATTAAATAACGAAAAGGGGATTTTGGAGCAGATAGGTTATACAGGTTACTTAAGTAATATGCTATCAATTCTTCGGAAACTTTGAATTTTTCTGCCAACCTTTGAAATTTAATTAGTAATGAATCTAATTCTCTTAAGCTAACTTTCTTTCTTTTTTCTAGTGCGATATATGTGTGCACTAAGGAAGCATCCTCCGAGCTCAGATTTTTATGATAGTTTTTTCTGATTTCTTTTGCAGTTTCCTGCTGTAATATAAGTTTAGTATTACTAGCTTGTTCTTCATGTAGCCTATACTTCATTAAAACTTCTGGTAAATTACCAACCCTAAATCCTGAGTTTATAATATCTATCCAAAGCTGATAGTCTTGTGCAACCTTATACTCAGATTTATATTGAATGTTATTAAACACTCCTTTTTTTAACATAACCGTTGGATGAGCAAAGGCTGACCTGAATAAGAGCCTGAATCTAATATCATTATGATATATTGGATATGTCAAGATTGAATTATTAATATTTTCTCCAAAAGCTTCAATAAAAGTTCCACACAAGTCTAAATTATTTGTATTAAGGTAGTTGATTTGCTTCTCGAATCGGTCAGGTAAACAAATATCATCCGCATCCATTCTCGCTATATATTCGCCTCTTGCCTTAGCTATGCCTTCATTAAGAGAGTAAGGTAAGCCCTTGTTCTCTCTATCAATAACTATTATACGGTCATCTTTATTGATATATTCGTAAATAATTTCGATACTACTGTCAGTTGACCCGTCATTAACTATAATAAATTCAAAATTACTATATGACTGTGATAGAACACTGTCAATTGCTTCAGCTAGATGTTTTTCACCATTATATACAGACATCACTACGCTGATTAAAGGAGTTTCTAGATTTGTCATATTGTTATACCAAAATGTGAAAATTAATAATTATGGTGCATGTTCATCTCAAGGTTAAAGGTATGAGATAAAGAGTAATTGGGACTAATAACTTAAATCCTCAGATACTTCAAACCAACTACCCATTCTTTCTTCCCACTCAATACTATTAAATTTTTGAAACCCGCTACCATGAAAAAAAGTCATTTCGCCGAAAACTAGTTTACCTTTATGGATATACCAGTCAACTCTTACATGATTAAATGGTCTAGCTAAAACTTTAGTCATTTCTAGCATTTCATTTAATAATTCAGGCTTTTCCACATCATAATATGCATTGGGGTTCTCAATTTCTAAATCTAGTCTATTCCAGTTAGTATCATATAAATTTCTTCTATGCCCTTCAAATCTCTCTAAGTCAACTTGAATAATCTTTGGTTGTCCATTAAAACAGAAGATTTTATAGTCTTTTAGAGACTTTCCGTCTTCGCTTTCTAAAAGCTTCTCTATTATAATTTGCGGTTTTATATTATCATAAACCCATTCTTTAGAAAAGCGACCATAGTTTAGTTTTAAATTACGTTCTATCTTCTTTAGTTTTTCAAAGTCTATATTATTACGACCTTTAACTATTAAAACAGAACCACTATCATGGTTAGCTTTTAGAATAAATTGTGGAGGAAGCTTAGAGAAATCTATATTTTTAGTATTAGGATAAATAGCAATAATCTCATTAATATATTCACTGCCTATTTTATCCTGTACATAATCTAAGACTTTTATTTTGTCTGCACACAACTTTGCTAAGTCATTATTAGCATATAATTTAGACCATTGTATCTTTTCATTAAAGGTCGTAGGGTTTTCTAGGTTAAGCTTTTTATTGAACGTACTTTCCCATCTATCTTTTATATATTACTCTTTTGGGGTTAAGCAGATTTTTTGTCTCTCATATCTTACCCGAAGATCAAGGTATATCTTATAGAGAGAATTCTTTTTCATGCTGTCTTTCATTAGTTTTTTCATTTTAATACTCAGATTTTAAAAAAGCATAGAAATAATATTTTGGGTCGAAAATAAAGTGTTTAGCTTTTGAAGACACAATTAAGTACAACCAAGGCTTATTATTAGTTTATTTTTTTAAAAACTCTATTTCTCCCAGATATAAAACAGCTATTATTTGCTAGTTGATATATTATTTAGAATAATAGTCATTATACCACTTTACAAACTCATTTATCCCTTGTCTCAGTTCAGTATAAGGTTGATAGGATAAGTCACTGTTTAAATCTTTAGTATCGGCATAAGTGGACTGTACATCTCCAGCCTGCATATCCATAAAGTTCTTCTTAGAGGCTTTGCCCATTTCACTTTCTAATATAGAAATGAAGTCCATGAGCTTAACGGGTGCATTGTTACCAATATTGTATATTTTATAGGGGGCAGTTGATATTGATGGATTAGGTTGAGTAGCATCGAAATTAGTCGATGGCTGTGCTGGATTATCGATTACTTTTATTATTCCATCGACAATATCATCTATATAAGTAAAGTCTCTACTCATATTCCCATGATTAAAAACGTTAATAGATTGATTGTTTGATATTGCATCCGCAAATAACATTGGCGCCATATCAGGACGACCATAGGGTCCGTATACCGTAAAAAATCTCAGTCCAGTAGTATGTATGTCATAAAGATGCGAATAAGCGTGAGCCATCACTTCATTAGATTTCTTAGTAGCAGCATACAACGAAACGGGATGATCAGTGTGGTCAGAGGTTTTAAATGGTTGAGATCTGTTTAAGCCATACACTGATGAAGAGCTTGCATAGGCGAGATTTTTAGTATGGCTGTGCCTACATGCTTCTAAGATATTCATGAAACCCTTTATATTTGAGTCTATATAGGCATATGGGTTTTCTAAAGAGTATCTAACACCTGCTTGAGCAGCTAGATGACAAACTGCATCAAAGCCTTCACTATTAAAAAGCTTAGAGATAATTTCGTTATCCGATAAATCAGCTCTTATAAACTTATGATTACTATAAGTATTAGAGCTTATCAACTTGTTAGTTTCTATTTCTTGTTTCAAAATGCCTAGTTGCTCTAATCTTGCATATTTTAGGTTTGTGTCGTAATAATCATTAATACTATCCAGCCCAATAACCTCGTTCCCTCTAGCTAATAACTTTTTTGCTAGATGAAACCCAATAAATCCTGCAGTACCTGTTACTAAAATTTTCATTTAATTGTCTCTTAAATATACTTTTTCTAAGAACGTTACTTAAAAAATGAGTGACATAATCAATAGTATTCTTTACTAACACCTACATACAACCTTAAAGTTATTATTTTTAATAATAAGGCTTTAAGAAAAACTATATATAAAGAGTTTTAATATATTAATCGCTAATTAAAATTCACTTAATGTTTAGATTGGTTTTAATTATAAAAAATATTTTCCTCAACTTTTTAAATTAGCATTAATGTTTTGGATAATTGCTCTTTTTCAAATGCTTGATATTAAAAGCCTCTATACCACTGTATTTGCCCTTCCATTTATAAAAAATTGAGCTACCAATACTATACTATATTTAAGTCCATCGCTCTTTGAGAGGTATGTCTGCTTTAGCTAATATAGTTTTTGTTAAAAGAGCCCTTCTTCTGGTATGTGATAAGTTAGTGTGTTGGAGTTACGAGTGCTTAGCCATTTCTCTGAATTTAGAATTATTATCTACAAGCTGTTGGTAGGTGCCTTGGTCAATCACTCTACCTTTTTCCATTAAATAGATAGTATCGCACTTCTGAACTGTTTTTAGGCGGTGAGCAATCATGATAATTGTCTTTTGACCAGTGAAGTCATGAATAGCATCCATAATGATTTTTTCAGTAATGCCATCTAAAGCACTAGTAGCTTCATCAAATATTAAGATATCTGCCTCATTGTATAAGGCCCGTGCAATACCGATACGCTGGCGTTGACCACCAGATAGCTGAACCCCACGCTCACCAACCTTAGTAATGATACCTTCAGGAAGCTCTTCAACAAGCTCTGTTAAGTGAGCAAGGCTAATGGCTTTCATAACTTGATCATAGTCAATATCATCAGCCGGTATTCCAAAAGCAATATTTTCAGCAATACTACCTTCACTTAAGAAGATACTCTGCGGGACAAAGCCTAAGTTATTTTGCCAGCCACTGATATTGTCTTTAGTGACAAGTGTATCATCAATATATATGTTGCCAGATTGAGGAGGAAGTAATCCCAGAATAATATCAATTAAAGTGGACTTACCTGAACCTGAAGATCCCACAATGCCTATGACATGGTTGACAGGAATAGAGATACTTACATTATTAAGAGCGTACTTCTCTTTGTTTGGATAAGTAAAACTAATATCATCAAGCCTAATTTGTTGCTCAAGCTTTAACTTAGGTATTGTTATCTTTTCATTCAGCTTATTCTGAGCTGTTTCTGACTGCTGCAAATCTTCTTTAACAGCTTCAAAAGCTGCACAGTTACCTTTAATCTGTGTAACACTAGCATAAATTTGCTGTAAAGCAGGTAATAGTTTAAAACAAGCTAAAGCATAAATAGCTAATACCGGAAGAACCTGTCCTAAGTTTCCATCATAACTTTTTATTAAGACGAGTACTAAGCTAATCATAGCCCCAAAAGCTAGCAGCTCAACAAAAAATCTAGGCACTAGACTTATCGTATTGTTGGTTCCTTGAGCACGAGCTTGTAGTCCGCCCTGCTCAGTAAACCTATCTATAAAGTCATATTTACGGTCTAATAGCAATACATCCTTAATACCACCAAAGCCTTCATTCATTAATCTAAATCTTTGCGTAGAAACATCTGATAGTCTACGACCATTAAGTATGAGAGACTTACGCACCAACTTATACATAATCATATAGGCTAAAACAAAGGCTGAAATACCCACTACAGCGATAATAGGGTTATATATAAATATACTGATTGAAATAAATAAGGCCAATACTAGCTTAGCATTAAGATTCATCAAAGGCTGAATAATACCTCCACTGATTCTATTAGCTTCAGTAGATACTTGCTTGGTAAGCTGGGCGCTACTACCACTGGCGTGAAATAGCCAAGACTGCTGCATATAGTAAGAGTATAGGCGGTCTGCTAACTCTGTACCTACGCTTGCCCCATACACCGCTAATCGCCAAGTAGTGAGCATAGAAACTACAGTAGATATTGTAAGCATTAAAAGTACCAGGCAGCCTGCAAGAAATAAAAAATCGATAGGATTACTTATTCCTGAAAGCTGATATAGCTTGGAATAAACACCTTCCTGTTGTAGTAAACTTATATCACCTACTAATGCCATAAAGGGAGCAATGGAGGCAATACCTAATAGCTCTGTAAAGGCCATAAGAATGACTAGAAACTGTAATATGTAAAAATGCTTACGTTGCTTCTCAGAAAGTAAAGAAAATAGCTCTTTTATGACGCTTAACATATAATTTCAACTACAGTTTATTTTGAAGTGAGTGAACATACCAAGGCATCGCTTTCTCAATACCTTGAATGATATCGAACTGTGGCTCATAGCCTAACACATTTTGGATCTTACTAATATTAGCCTGACTATGGCGCACGTCTCCTTCACGGAAATCTCGATAGACTGGTTCTTGAGTGTAGCTAACTCCATTAATACTTAAATGCTCTTTAAGTGCTGAAAACAGCGTATTAAGGGTAGTACGACCACCAACTGCTACATTATATACTTGGTTCTTGGCTTCTTCAGTAGCAGTCGCTGCCAAAATATTAGCTTGTACCGCATTTTCAATAAAGTTAAAGTCGCGGCTGGTATCACCATCGCCATTAATAAATACTTCATCACCTGCGATCATAGCAGCCGTCCATTTTGGTATTACCGCTGCATAGGCACCATCAGGTGTTTGTCGTTTACCAAAAATATTGAAATAACGCAGACCAATCGTTTTAAAGTTATAAGTACGTGCGAACACATCGGCATACAGCTCATTGACATATTTAGTCACCGCATAGGGTGATAACGGATTACCAATAGCATCTTCGACTTTTGGTAAAGCAGGATGATCGCCATACGTTGAGCTACTCGCCGCATAAGTAAAGCTAGCTACCGTAGCATCACGAGCTGCTACGAGCATATTTAAGTAGCCTGAGATATTGGTATCATTAGTATTGATAGGATCAGCGATAGAGCGCGGCACCGAACCCAATGCCGCCTGATGCAGTACGTAGTCTACGCCTATACATGCTGCCTGACAGGCATCTAGATTACGAATATCGCCTTCTATAAAGGTAAAGTTCTGCCACTGATCTTCATTTACCAAACCTTGTACTTCATCTAGATTATGCTGAAAGCCAGTCGCAAAATTATCTAGGCCGACTACTTTTTGATTTAGTAACAATAGCTCTTCTAGTAAGTTAGAGCCAATAAAGCCTGCGACCCCAGTAATCAGCCATGTCTTTGGTTCATTAATTAATACTTTTTGAACTTTTTCATATGCAGTTAACGTCATAACCATTACTTTCCGTATTTTTTATCAATTTATAAGCGGATATCAGCGTCTTCTTTAGTGAAAACATACTTTAAATCGTAAAGCACGTGTTCATTCTTTCCAAATGCTCTAATCTGACCTACACCCAGATCAACGAACTCATTATGAGCGACGGCTAAGATAATACCATCATAGTTATTTACAGCGGGCTTGCTGATAGGCGTCACATTATATTCACGCTCAGCTTCTGCTTTATCTACCCAAGGGTCATAAACGTCAACTTCGATATTATATTCTTCTAGCTCATGGACGATATCGATGACCTTGGTATTACGCACATCAGGGCAGTTTTCTTTGAAACTCAGCCCTAAGACCAGAACTTTGGCCCCTTCAACTTGAATACGCTTTTTAATCATGGTTTTGACCAGTTGCGTGACTACATACTCACCCATGCTGTCATTCAAGCGACGACCAGCCAATATAATCTCTGGTTTATAGCCAATCGCTTGCGCTTTATGTGTCAAGTAATAAGGGTCTACACCGATGCAATGACCACCGACGAGGCCTGGACGAAACGGTAAAAAGTTCCACTTAGTGCCCGCAGCTTCTAATACTGCTTGGGTATCGATACCCATCTTATTAAAGATAACAGCTAGCTCATTGATCAGTGCAATATTGACATCACGCTGAGTATTCTCAATCACCTTTGCCGCTTCCGCTACTTTGATGCTTGCTGCTTTATGAGTACCGGCTATAATAATTAAATTGTATACTTCATCAACAAAATCAGCGACTTCAGGGGTTGAGCCTGACGTTACTTTTAAGATATTGGTAACGCGGTGCTCTTTATCACCCGGATTGATACGTTCAGGGCTATAACCAGCATAAAAGTCTTGATTGAAGGTTAATCCAGAAACTTTCTCTAACACCGGAATACAAACTTCTTCTGTGGCCCCAGGGTAAACGGTCGATTCATAAACCACGATGTCGTCTTTTTTAAGTAGACTACCGATAGCTTCTGAGGCTTTGATCAATGGCGTCAGGTCAGGCTGCTTGTAGTCATCAATAGGAGTAGGTACAGTCACTATAAAGAAATTACAGTCTTTAAGCATCTGAATATCTGAGCTATAACTCAAATGCGTGGCTTGCGCTAACTCTTCATCGCTCACTTCCAACGTGTGGTCCGTTCCCGCAGTTAGAGCTGAAATACGCTCAGCATTGATATCGAAACCCACGACAGGGCGATGCTTACCAAACTCAACCGCTAGTGGCAGACCCACATAGCCAAGACCGATCACTGCTATTTTTATATTGTTAATATCTAGCATAATTTTCCTTTATTCATCTAACCAATTTTAGTTGAAAAATAGTATTGAGGGTGTTTATTCAGAGTTATGCAGCTTTAGTTCCTTCTTGATAGCCTACTACAAACTGCTTAAATTGCTGCTTCAACCAAGGGACATCAAACTCTTTTTGTTTTTCGTTCAACTCAAACAATACCGACTCCAGCTCATTTAATGGAAAGCTATGTTCTATTGCTTGCATGATCAATGGATGATAAGTCGATTCAATGTTGTCTTCACCAATGATCAGCTCTTCATAGAGCTTTTCTCCGGCTCTAAGACCCGTAAAAATGACCTCGATATCACCTTCAGGATGGTCGGCATCTTTAATATCAAAGCCACTTAAGTGAATCATTCGATGTGCTAGATCAACAATCTTAACTGGCTCGCCCATATCGAGGACAAACACTTCACCACCCGATGCCATTGCGCCTGCTTGGATAACCAGATTTGCAGCTTCTGGAATCGTCATAAAGTAACGAGTCACATCAGGATGGGTGACCGTAATCGGCTTACCTTGTTCTATTTGCTTAGTAAATAAAGGCACAACAGAGCCTGATGAACCAAGGACATTACCAAAACGCACCATACTAATACAGGTTTGGCTATCTGTCTTACTTAGCGCTTGGCAAACCAACTCTGCTAAACGCTTAGATGCGCCCATCACATTGGTTGGTCTTACGGCTTTATCTGTTGAGATAAGGACAAAGGTCTCAACACTGGCTTGAATAGCTGCTTGGGCGCAGTGATAAGTACCTTTAGTATTATTAATAACGCCTTCAAAAGGATTATGCTCTACCATTGGCACATGTTTATAGGCGGCTGCATGATAAACCGTTTGGATATTGTAGAGATTTAGTATTCTGAGCAGGTTCGATTCATTAGTGACATTACCGATGACCGCAATAATTTTAATATCTTGATAAGCAGGCGTATTGGCTTGTTTGATGGTTAGCTCTTGATGGATGCTATAAAGCGCAAACTCGGACAGCTCATAAAGAACGAGACATTTTGGCTTATTCTTGATTACTTGACGACATAGCTCGCTACCGATAGAACCACCAGCGCCTGTAACTAACACGCACTTATCTTTAATATTTAGTTGGAGTAATTTTTCATCAGGTTCGACAGTCTGCCTGTCTAACACATCTAAGATATCTACTTTACGCATGCTACTGACGGTCACTTTTTCGTCAGCGATTTCCTCTAGACTGGGCAGTTCTTTTATTTTTATCGCAATGCCTGAAAGCTTATCTATAATCTGACGTTTTTGAGCGCGGCTGATTGAAGGAATAGCCAAAAATACTTGCGCAATATCTAATTCTTCTACTAAGCTTACTAAATCATGAGCCGGATAAATCTTTTTACCGAGCAAATAAGCACCAGCAAGCTGTGGATCATCATCAACGTAAGCCACAACATTATATTTATGCGAATTTCTAAGACCCTCTAATAAATCTCGACCAGCCTCTCCCGCTCCGTAAATAACAACATTATCATAAACACCATCGTCTTTAAGGCGACGCTGGGCTCTACCGCTCCAGCGCATCAAAAGCTCACGAATAGTAAGACGACTATTCCATAACCAGATAAATAAGAAAAACAGAAAGATAATAGGAACGGAGCGCGGTATATCTTCTAAAGGATTTAAATAAATGATGATCTCATAGACAACCATAAGCAAAAAGAACAGCTTTGCCACACTACCCATAACCGTGTCTAAAAAACCACGTGCCACCCCTTTATAGAAACCAATCAAATATAAACCGACAATAGGCAGCGTACCATAAGATAATAATATGATAGGGCTAATGTTATGAGCGATATCACCATAGCGCAACGACAAAGCTAAGAACAGACAAACTAAAGACATTGCCAAGTCTGTAGTGAGTAAAATCGCTCGCTTAACGCTACGGGGCAACGATAACAAGTATTCGGCTATACGTTGTAGCCAGCCAGTTTTGCCATTAAGTGATGGATAATCACTTGACGGTTTTGAATTAGTAGACATAACACTCAACCACTTGAAAACGTGAATTTTGGTAGAATTTCCAAAAAGCTAACTATTGGTTATTACCATAAGCATAGCTATAGTGATAACTATATTTGCTCATAATCCCTTGTTGTACATCGTTGAGAATGATACCGTCGACCTTTATATTGGCTTTATTCATCTGATTAACCGCATAAACCAGCTGCCCTTCTATAGAATCGTCGTATCTAGTGACCATCAATACCTTATCCGCGTGCTGCGCTAATATCATAGCGTCAGAAGCGGCCAATACTGGTGGCGAGTCGATGACAATATAATCATAATGCAAATTAAGCTCTGCCATTAAATGATTAAAACTGCCATTTGCTAATAATGAAGCAGGGTTACGCGGATGCTGGCCGCGTGGCATAAAGTCAATATTATCTATGCCAGTCGGATGAATAAAGCTTGCTAGGTTATTAGTCTCTTGACTGGTAATAACTTCTGTAGTTTGGGCGTTAGATTTTGATAAATGAGTCTTATCCTGTGATAAATAGTCCGCTAAACCATTATCTTGGCTCATGCTAAACATTCTATGTAGCTCACCCAAGCGCATATCAGCGTCGATAATCAGCACTTTTTTATCTAACTGCGCAAATACCTCTGTCAGATTCGCAGAGATAAATGACTTACCAACACCTGGGCTTTCGCCAGTGATTAGAATGACTTTGGCGCGCTGACCAGCCCGCCCTTCTACTGGCATGCCGAACATTAGGTTCGTTCTTAAGCTCTTAATGGCTTCATAGCTCAAACTATTATTATCAACATAAGCCAACAAACGATTAGGTGCTTTCTTATTCTTACTCAGTCTTGTCAATAGTGGCGAACGTGGAATCGTTGCTACTACAGGGACGCCTGTTTTACCCTCAATACGCTCAGGGTCTTTGACCACATTTCTAAGCATATTTTTAAGCAGTACCAGCATCGTTCCAAGCATCGCTCCTAACAGCATAGCCAATATCATAATTTGCAATTTCTTTGGTGCAATAGCTTTATAAGTACTGATAGGCAAATCGATGATACGGGCGAAACCAATTTGACCCGCTTTAACGATTTTTAACTGTTCATAGTTTTTAAGTAGCGTTAGATAAATCTCTCTATTGATCGTCGTGTCAGCTGACAGTTGTAAAAACTCTCTTTGTATCTCAGGTAAACCGGCGATAGTATCGTCTATCTCATTTTTTCTAGCATTAAGTACCGCCAGTTGCTCATTGATCTGGACAACCAAAGGGTGCTCTTCTGTGTAATAAGTCGTAAGATCCGCTTTTTTAAGCTTCAATTCATTGAGCTGGGCATCGATTTGCGAGTTTTCTGTCAATAACAACTCTGCTTCTTTGCCTACATCAATAGTGCCGTACTTTTTACGGAAATCATTAAATACTGCTTCCGAGTCTTCTAGTTTTTTCTTTAACGTTGGAATCTGAGTTTCCATAAAACTAATGGTTTTAGTGGTTTCTTCAGAGCCACGAGATTGATTTTGATCAATGTAAGATAAGACAATTTGTTTTAATATCAAGCTGGTTTGTTGCTGATTGGCACCCGTCATAGATAGCTGAATAATGCCTGTTTGCTTACCTTTTTCAACCACAGATAATGCACTATTTATCTGGTCAGTCGTGGTTTGAAGAGATTGCTTAGTGATATTAACTGAGTAGCCATCAGCGGGTAGATCATTGACTGTGATTTGAATCTGACCATCTGTGCCTTTAAATAAATACGCCTTACCGATCTGACCTTTAAAATCATCAAAACCATTAGTTAACACAAATCCTGTCGCGGAGCGTGTCAAAGTAAAAGGTCGATTTAAATACTCTTGTGAGACATTAAATTGGCTAATTTTTACTTCACCATCTTCGGTTTTAAGAGAGACACCTTCCGGTTTATTTATTTGAGTATCCGTACTATTGCTCTTGATTCTATCCAACGCGCCAATATTAGGATCGGACAAACGAATTCGTAGATGTAACAAATTAACCACTGGCTCTAAGATCATACGCGATCTTATCAGCTCAGCCTCTGCTTGCGCTTTACTGACTTCAGAGCCAATCAGCTCAGAAATATCCGCACCTAATGCGGCAACGCCCTTAGAATTCTCTTCAATTTGGATCAGTGCATCCGACTTAAAAGTAGGATTGACGTATCTGCTATACAAAATCCCTATTACCAACCCTAATACAGCAAAAAACACAATGACTTTCCAGCCACGCAAAATGGCAAAAAGTAGCGCCATAAGATCAATTTCGTCATTATCTTCTTTGGAAGCAGCGTTTGATAAGTTCTTTGAATCTGTATTCATAACTGTATGGTCATCACTTAAGGTTAATCGTTTAATAGCAGCTATTTAGCTAATTTTATCGGCCCACTGTTCTAGGCTAACAACAATATCTTGATATGCTGTCTGAAACGCACTCATCTCATGTTTATAGGGGTCGGCAATATCTTTGTCTTGCCAATGACCGAGCTTAAAAGTCTTGCCGCGACAAAACGGCCAGCGCTCTTCGATCCATTTGGTCTGACTGTCTGACATAGTAAAAATCAAATCCGCTTTTTTTGCCAAACCTTCGTCAATTTGTTTGGCGACATGATTAGTGATATCTATTTCTTGCCCTGCCATAATCTCTAGCGCGGCAGGATCTGCAGAGTGCCCGACTAAAGCCCCTACCCCTGCAGAATCAATATTTTTATGAGGGTAACGTTGTTTTAATAACGCTTCTGCCATGGGACTACGGCAAATATTACCGACACACACCACTAAAATATTATCAAATGCCATAATAATTATTACCTATTATTTATAAACCCAATACCTATAAGCCTGAGAGCGACCTAATAGCTGACGTAGAAGGTAAAATAGCGCTGATAACACGATTCCAACGCGTTAAGCCAGTTGGATCGACATAAACAATATCATTCGGGTGCATCTCAAAACGGTTGGCTAGCGCAAAGCTAGTGATGGTCTGCATATCTACGTAGTAAATATCTGTCGCTCGTGTATTTAAATTATCACGAACCACATATATTTTAGCCGCATTTGCTGTAGCAGAATTAAGCCCTTTAGACTCACCCAAAACCTGCGCTAAACTAATACCTTGCTCTAAAATAGGCACTGGCTCTACTTGACCGAACTCACCTAAAACATAGACCTTATTACGATCTTGACTATTGACGTGGATAGAATCGCCATCTCGCAGGTAAATTTGGTTAGCAGAAGCGCCCATTTGGCGCAGCGACTCCAGTCCGATGTTATAGCTAGTACCGTTACGGTTTAGCACGACATTATTTGAGTCGCCAGTCGGAGTGGCCCCGCCGGCCATAGAAATTGCGCCATAGAGCGACACAGGCACATCAGCAATGGCAAACTCGCCCGGTTGTTTAACCTCACCATCAATAAAGAATTTATTGCCACGATAGTTAACGATTTTAACCTGTGGGTCTGAATACTTAAGATAACGTTGCAGTTGTTTCTGTAAATTGGCAGTAAATTGTGGCACGCTCATGCCACTGGCTTTAATACGTCCAATAAGTGGAAACTGTACGAAACCTTGTTGATCAACAGGGAAACCCAAGGCATAAGGGTTAGCAGTGTTACTACTATTGGTCAAAGGCGGCGCAATCTCTGGATACCCTACTAGCGTAATACCTAAAATATCACCTTCCGAGATTCGGTAATCAACTTGCCCAGATGTCCTGATCAAACGCGTTAAATCGCTACTAGGAACAACGGCCTGCTTCGGTGGTAGAGTCGCCAAATTTAACGGCTGCACATTAAACTGTATACCACTCGCTGCTACGAATGATCCACTGGGCGGCAGGTCACCAGATTGTAGTCCTGAGTTGATGCTAGAACAGCCTGAAACCAGACCTATCATAAGCACAGACGCCACACCTAATAACTTTGATGAATTGAAGAACATAAAAAAAACCTTTATAAATCACAGATATAAGCAGCGCCTACTAATAAGTCTATTAAGACAAACATACTAAAAAGTTACACCAACCATAAAAAAAGCAAAGCCATAATAACATAGGTGGTTAAATAGTGAATAATAATAGGCTATTTTTGGCAAAAATTACGCAATAGTAACAATTAGTTTATATTCATTTCTTATGAAGCTTTTAATTTTTAATGTCAATTAGGCATACTTAATAAAGCATCATCTACTGGCTAATTATAATAGCCTTAAAAGCTAATCTTAAACATAACTTCGATAAATAGCGTATAATACTCAGTCTAATTTCATACATTGAGAAATGTAAACCCACCGACTCAAGGATATCGTTATGAAAGATGAAAAACTGCAAAAAGCACTCGCCCGCATGGGACTGGGCTCACGTCGTCAGATGGAAGAAGTCATTAAAGCAGGTCGTGTGACCGTTAATAATGGACCCGCAACCATCGGCGACCGCGTCGAACAAGGCGATGAGATTCGTGTTGACGGTCGTCAGATCAAATATACCGCTGAAAATGAAAAGCGCCGCCGTGTTTTAGCGTATTACAAGCCCGAAGGCGAAGTGTGCTCAGCCAATGATCCAGAAGGTCGCCCGACCGTTTTTGAGCGCTTACCAAAGCTGACTCATGATCGCTGGGTAATGGTTGGGCGCTTGGATATTAACTCAACTGGTCTGCTCTTATTTACCAATGATGGCGAGATGGCGCATCGCTTAATGCACCCATCTAATGAAGTCACCCGTGAGTATGCCGTACGTGTACTTGGTGAAGTCACTCCTGATATCGCGCGTACTCTAACGGCTGGCGTTATGCTAGAAGATGGTATGGCACAGTTTGAAGATATCAAAGAAGGCGGCGGTGAAGGTGTCAATAAATGGTATCACGTCAGGCTCAAAGAAGGTCGTAACCGCGAAGTGCGCCGATTGTTTGAATCGCAAGGTCTTAAAGTGAGCCGTCTGTTGCGCACGCGTTACGGGTCGATTGCACTGCCAAAAGAGCTGCGTACTGGACGATTTTTAGAGCTCGATAAAAAAGAGATCAATACCTTAACCGATTTGGTCAGCTTACGACCGCGTCACGGTACTGGTTTGCATGGAGCAGCTAAAGAAAAACAAGAACGTATCAAAAGCAAGCCGCTTAAAGCACGCCGTGTTGACAGTCGTAGTGATAACCGTCCTAGCAGCGTAAAACCTAAAAGCAGTGGCAGTCCTGCCAGTCGCGGTTCACGTAATACTCGCGATCGTAATAACAAGCGTTAATTTATTAGGGATTAATCCTAGCTGATAAAAAAGCGGTCAATGACTGATTCATTGACCGCTTTTTTATGCGTTTTTTAAGAGTATCACTCACTTTAGGCTTAGTCGTCATGACTATGAATATAATTTTTCATCACGCGCAATTCTTGTAGATGTTGCTCTTCCATTCGCTCTAACAACCCATCTAAGCGCTGCTCAATGCTGTCCAATACCTCTTGTAACAGCCTACCCGCCTCAGTCTGCTTCTGTCCATTTTTAGTACGATTGCTTATATTGATATTTGCTAAATGATAATGACTGGCCAACATTTCAGGTAAGCGGATATTCAGTATTTTATGTAAGACAAATTGCTGCTCGTTAATAGCTGAAGTTACATTTTGCGCTTCTAACTCGTTTTGATAATTGTGGTAGTTTGCTACCTTTTTATCAATGTGCTGTAATTGTCGTAGCTGCTTATCTGATACAGTTTCTAGGTGTTTTTTATTTAAATTTAGTTGTTGCCAATTGAGAGAAGTTAACAACAGTGGCGCATTACTATCTTGATAAATCAGCACGCCTGGAGTAATGCCGACCATTTTATGCAATGTGTGCCAGCCCTTTCTACCCAAATAAAAGACGCTGACAGTAGTAACCACACCAACGCCTATTAATAATATACTCATGTCACTTTACTCTTCTTTCGACTTAATTCAGCATAAACATTTAGACTCGGGATATTATTAACATCTCTCATTTATAGCTTAATATCTTCTACGTCAGTTTCTTTATTAGCTGGGTTTTCAATTGCTTGGACTTCAACAGCGCTATTATCAATTTGTTGTAGTCTAGAATTGCTAGTTGGATTATTAAAACGCTGCTGCAAATATCGATTGGTCGCCAGTAGCTTTTGTCCATCTTGATGATAGGACGCATTCAGCAAGTCATCAAATTGGGTATTAATCGTCCTAAGCACTTCTAATAGCGCCTCTTTACCCGTGACATCAGAATGCTTAATTTTCGTGGTATCAGCAAGGGCGCCGTTCCCGACATCTAAGTCATGCAAGCGGCGATAATCGGCTACCGCTAGTGGCACATGCCTATCCATTAGATTTTGAATCATAACGTAGGTTTCATTGACAGTATCTTTATCATCAATTTTACCATCGTTATTGGTATCGCCATAAATTACCCGCAGCTTCTCGCCCTTATCATTGATTTGATCCAGCGCTGTTTTGACTTCAACTGGCAAGCTTTTTTCAGGTATATAACCCAATTGCGGCATCGCTTTATACTCAAGCATTTTGGGCGCCGTGACTTTTTTGATACCACGATATCCAAGGTACAACCCAGCTGCTGGCAGCACGCCATATAAAACAAACATCACGAACATTGCAGTCAGTTGGGTCATTTGGGTATCCTTGTTGTTTAGTAGAAATGATTGGCAAATTTATTGTTATTTTCGATAATACTTAATCATTATTATTAAACAAAAAAATAAGGCTGTATTAAAGCCTTATATTGTTATGTATTGCGCCGATTGTGTTTATAGTTATTTTCAAACAAAACAGAAACATGAAATTTTTACGCGACACTGGAATAAACTTTCCTAGCTTGCTGTGCCTGCGCCGACAGAGGTTGCGAAAAATTCATTCCAGTGTCTCTGTATCGTCTTTATACTGAACTCACAATAACAATACTAACAACTTTTAAATAATCCTCGTTAAATTCAAGTTAGCTTTGGGTACGGCTTTTGACATAACGGTGCGTTGAAGCCAGTTTGTTCATCACCGTTTGATGTAATTCTTCTAATAACTCGTCAAGCTCGTAATCGATGTCTAAAAACAAATCCGTGAGCATATCGCCAGCGGTCATTTTTCCTTGGACGACATTATTTTTAGTGCGATGCGGGCTAAAGCGTTGCAGCTGCTCATAATGATGCAGCGCTTCAGGGATACTTTCAGACACCAGCTTATCAATGACAAACTGGCGCTCATTATGTTGCTGCTGTTGCTCGGCATTGAGCTCGCTGCTCCACTCACGGTAACGCTTTAGCTTACTATTAATCCGGTCTAATATGGCGACCGCTTCAATCGGCATGGCATTTAGGGTGGCTGCATCGACCACATCAACAAGCTCAGTCATAATCGGACAGCGTCCATGTTTAAGATACCATAAGGTATCTGGGTCAAAAGGAGGTCTATTGGTCGGGCGCATTTGGGCGCGATTGGCTAGATAGCGATCGGTCAATGGCGTCGGCGTGCGAATATCATTCACTTGCGCTAAGGCATCACAAATACGCTCGCTACGCTGCGGCTCGCTAAGCGAAGAATTCACAGCCGAAGTATCCATGCTTTCTTGGTTATCGCTACTATTGCCATGCTTATTTGCATTATTAGAAACTTCTTTAGCGGCAGCTTGCTGAGCATTTTTGGCAGCGATGGTTGGTAGGTCATCTTGGGCTTGCCCAAACGACTGTAGCATTCTTGTCAGACTTATGACCATGACCTACCCTGCTCCTCGCTTATTCTTTATTAATTGCTGACTGATATTGCTGAATAGTACTGATGACTTGGTAGCAGCTATTGCAGCAAACACATTGCATTCGATCATTTTATCCCTTATCTTAACAGCTTTTTCGGGCGCTGCCAGTAAGTAAAAGTCACCGTTTTGATTGTTAAAGGATAAGCCAATCATCATGAATTTCACCGATTATAGCGCGGGTTTTTTGCTTGGTTTATCCTTGATTATCGCCATTGGCTCACAAAACGCCTTTGTGCTCAAACAAGGGCTTAAACGCGAGCACATATTTTTCGTCTGCTTATTTTGCGCAGTCAGTGACGCGATTTTAATTTCTTCTGGGGTAGCAGGCTTTGGCGCGGTCACAGCGCAATATCCGCAAGTTATCACTATCGCGAAAGTTGCTGGCGTTATCTTCTTATTAGGCTATGGACTGCAAAGCTTATATGCCAGCGTACGCCTATCGCACGCGCTCACCGTCGATGATCAAGTGGTCACCAGTTTAAAAAAAGCGCTGTTATTATGTTTTGGCTTTACTTGGCTCAATCCGCACGTCTATCTAGATACATTGGTGCTGGTCGGCATGGTTTCAACCGGTGCCAGTAGTAAATTGGCTTTTGCAGTCGGTGCGCTCAGTGCGTCGTTCTTTTTCTTTTTTGCCTTGGGCTATGGCGCGCGCTTGCTCAGACCTTTATTTGCCAAACCAAAAGCTTGGAATATATTAGACGCTTTGGTAGGCATATTAATGCTGTATTTGGCTTGGCATTTATACCAAAGCTAACCATGTATTCAGTGCATTTAACGTTAAAAACGAAAAAACCAAATACACTCTCAGGCGTATTTGGTTTTTTATTTATCACAACGAGCATTTATGCCACTTTTTTACGCTTTTTAGGTTTAACAAAGGTTAAGTTTAAAAAGTGCTCAAGTGAATCATCAAGAATATCCAACCAAGGTTCTGGCAATTTAGGTGCCATGGTTCCCGTCAAAGTAGAACGATAGGCCTTTTCTCGAAAGGTCATGATGTTCTCGGCTTTATCTTTTTGCCATTCTTTTAAAATCTCGCCCTGTTTTTCAACGGCAAATTCTGGATAATCGGTAGCATTGGTCAAATCGCGAATATAAGCGGCTTGAAAATCGATTGAATCACTGACCGTCACGCATTTGGCATACGTTGCGAGCCATTTTTGCTCGTCTGCTTCACGCGCTGCCAAATCGGGCAATTCGATATCACCCATAATCACATCACATGCATACCATGCTTGCGCATCAAACATATTAAAGGTGAAATACTGGTCTTGCATGCCTAAATAAATCAGCTTTGGATTTGGCTGCCAAAAGATACCTTTGTACAAGTTGGCTGGATACAAGCAGTTGTGCGTCTGCAAACGTAGCTCATCTGGCATAAACGGGAAATGAAATAAATAACCGGTGCACATGATAATAGCGTCAAACTTTTGGCTCGTACCATCGGCAAAGTGCGCGACATCGTCTTCAAAATGCGTCACTAATGGCACTTCTTTAATACCTTCTGGCCACTCATAACCAAGCGGTTGACTACGATAGCTGATGGTCACAGATTTGGTGCCATATTTGTAGCACTGGGTACCAATATCTTCGGCAGAATAGCTACTACCTACTAATAAGATATCTTCATCTTTAAATTCTAGCGCATCGCGGAAATCATGCGCGTGCAAGATACGACCTGGAAAGGCTTCTAAACCTTCAAAATACGGCATATTTGGCGTAGAGAAATGACCAGTCGCTACCACCACATAATCAAACTCTTCGACTTCTTGCTCATCGGTTTTATGATTCATTACCGTCACAGTGAATTTTTGCGTTTCATCATCAAACGACACCCAGCGTACGGGGCATTCAAATCGAATATATTTTTGGATATCTTGTTTATCGATACGACCCATGATGTAATCTTTTAGGACTTCACGTGGCGGGTACGATGGGATGGGTTCACCGAAGTGTTCGTCGAATGAATAATCGGCAAATTCTAAGCATTCTTTGGGGCCATTTGACCATAAATAGCGGTACATACTGCCGTGCACGGGTTCACCGTTTCTATCTAAACCAGTACGCCAACTGTAATTCCACATACCACCAATAGCGTTTTGCTTTTCATAACATACGATTTCAGGTAAATCCTTTACCCCGGCTAAACGAGCCGCTTCAAAGGCACGTAACTGTGCCAAACCACTTGGACCTGCACCTAAAATTGCCATTCTTTTCTTACTCAAAACTGACTCCTATAATATTGTTGTGCTCCTATCATAACATATTTGTATGGATAACGTTTTTAATGCAGACTTTTGGTGATTAATTGGAATTGGTACAAGCATTAGTAAGATATGAAAAAGTTTTACTAAACAACCTTTTAGGATAAATATTAGTATTTTTTAGCAGCTAGGAAGGTTTGTCTACTTTAGGAAGTTTTAGACTTTAGCCTAATAATAAAAAGACCATGTTTTTTTACACGGTCTAAAAGGATACAGTTATATTTTAAAAGAGAAGAGCGTAAAAAAGACAGGTAAGAACCACTAGAGAAGTAAGTGGCAGAAAAGCAAGGTGACAATTACACTAAGTCAGGAAATAAGGTACGTAGGCCGTTAACGATAATCTCGATAGAAACTGCTGCGAGCAACATACCCATAATACGACTCATGATATTAAGTCCAGTATCGCCCAATAAACGACTGATACGACCGGCAGCCATTAGCGCCACATAACAAAATAAGCTGATAAATAAACCAGCAATCAAAATCGCAGAGACTTGCAAAATACCGGTGACCTGTGATGAATAGATAATCACCGTCGAGATACCGCCAGGTCCAATCATCATGGGAATGGCAATCGGAACTACGGCAGCAGCCATCGTTGGCGGCGCACCTTGCAAATGGTCAACATCAAAGTTTTCTTGATCGGGCTTAACCGGGTTACCTTCGCCATTCATCATATTTAGGGCGATTAAAAATACCAAGATACCACCTGCCAACTGGAACGAACCAATCGAGATACCAAGCAATTTAAGTAACGTCTCGCCTGCTAAGGTAAAAAAGCTGATGGTGATAAAAATCGTCAAACAAGCGATGCGCGCCACTTTACGGCGATTATTTAGCGAATAGCCGTGAGTTGAATCCAAAAACAACGTCAAGGCGCCAAAGGGATTAATCAGTACCATAAAGGCTAAGATTATCTTGATAATTTCAGTATCCACTGAGCGCTCGCTTATCTATTGGTCAAATCGGACAAAAGATAAGGTCGCTATGCACAAGTACAGGCAAAGACGACCTTATAATCGGTAGCAGCGGCATTGTAGCATAGCCAGATAAGCCTATTAAATCATTAACTTCGCTTAATGTCTCGTCCTTACCAATTCAATAGCATATCCGTACAAATCTGCCGTTCCAAAAATCTTACTCAAACCTAGCCAATATTGACTATTAGATAGGTTTGACGTTTTCTTTCTGCTTCATTGTCACGCGCTATTTCTCATTTGAGATTTAGACTGACCACGACTCCACAGACTTTTTTAATTGGCGATGGAACTCACCGTCCAATAAACAGGATTATGCAGCTGTTAAAATAACAGTCGCGTTATTTAAAATATTGATGCTGGCGTTGAGGTCACGGTCATTAGAAACCTGACAGTTAGGGCACAACCACTCACGCATTTTCAATGTTAGCTCATCTTTACCAAGGATATGATTGCAGTTTGAACAGGTTTTTGAGCTTGGGTAGAAGGGTCCGACTGATTTCACAACCTTGCCTTGCTCAGTGGCTTTGTAGATAAGCTGTCGCTTAAACTCAAAGAAACCCAAGTCACTGATAGCTCTTGATAGCCGCCTGTTCTTAACCATACCTTTGACATTCAAATCCTCAATCGCAATCACATCGAACTCATTAACCAGACTTGTTGTGATTTGATGGAGAGAATCTTGCCTAATACACCTGATCTTATAGTGCAAACGAGAGAGCTTGGTTTTCGCTTTTTCTCTGTTTTTACTGCCTTTTTTAGTGCGACTGAGCGCTTTGTTTAGCGTTCTTAGTTTTTTAAGGTTTGCTTGAAGTGGTTTTGGCGCTTTAATTTTAGTGCCGTCTGATAAAACCAGTAAGTCGGTAATACCAAGATCAACACCAACGCTTTTACCTGTCTTTTTAGTAGGAATTACAGCTTTTTGTATTTCAACAGCCACACTAACAAACCACTTACCGCCACGTTTAGAGATGGTGGCTGACATGATCTTGCCGTCAAAACGTAAAGCTTCTTTTAAGCGAACCCAGCCCAAGTTTGGGATACGAATGGATTTACCTTTAATGGCAAATTGGTCGTTGGATAAACTGAATCTATCGTCACGGCCTTTTTTACGAGCGGTTGGGTATTTCGCTAAGCCTTTAAAGAAGTTGTTATAAGCATCACCCAACTGCATGATTGCCGCCTGCGGAGCGCATTTGGTCACTTCCAGCATATAGGGGAATAATTCACGCTTAATGGCGTTCAATTCGCGTCTGAGCTTCGCCTGTGAGGGCTTGTTTAGATTTTTAGTATCAACCTCAACGCCTGCGGCCAAACACGCATCACGGTACGCTTTGTCAAGCGCATACTGCCGCTGCCACTCATGCAAAGCCCAGTTGTAGGCTTTTCTCGCCACGCCACAAGCACGAGCAAGGTGATTTGCCTGTACGTTGTTTGGCTTGAGTTCGATAATGTGTCCACGGATCATAATGCTTTTTTAACCGCCTCTATTAATTGTTGGTTTTTCTTGCTGCGAGAGCCGTATAGCCTCGCTGAAAATACGGTGATAATCTCCAATACATCTTGGGCTAATTCTTGCTCAAAACTCAACTCTTCACCTTGATTGATTATTACCACTTCAACGTCACGAGCCTCACACAACATGAAAACCAGTTCTGCACCAAATCGTAAAAGCCTGTCTTTATGGGTAATTACCAGCCGTTCAACTTTATTGCTCAGTATGTCATCAAGCAGGTTTTTTAAGCCTTTCTTTTTATAATTCATTCCACTACCAAGATCGGTAATCGTCTCAAAAGTCCAGCCTTGCCTGGCACAATAAAGTTCCAAAACTTGAGACTGGCGAAGTAAGTCGTCTTTTTGATCACGACTCGACACACGAGCATAAGCAATGGTTTTTCGGTCTAATTTAGGTGGTGTATTCAAGGAATGCGGTCTGATTTCACTTAAATCATATCGCCTATGCCCGTTTTCGGTTCGCTTGGCGACTAACGTACCATCCTCATCCCAACGTCTTAATGTGGATTGAGCAACCCCGAAATGTTTGGCAGCCTCCCCAATACTAACCAGTTTCCCCATAACTTGCTCTCTATATTATAGATATAATCTATCTATTATAGTAATAAATAGGTAGGTTTGTATATGTTTTATTTAACTGTTTGCAACCCTTTTAATAACTTATCTAACCGAGATTTATGCCATAAAATTAATCAAAAGCTTTAGCATCGATGTAGACCGACCGTTAATCTTAAGCGCTAAAATCGAGGCCAATATCTAATGCTGTCGTACTGTGGGTTAAATAACCCATCGCGATAAAATCAACGCCTGTTTTTGCGACTGCTTGCACGGTTTCAGGGGTTATACCGCCTGAAGCTTCGGTTTTGGCGCGACCCTTACACATGACGACGGCTTCTGATAATACGTCAGGTGCCATATTATCTAACAGTACCAAATTCACGCCGGCATCTAAGGCTTGCTCTAACTGCTCTAACGTATCGACTTCAACTTCTATCGGAATCAGGTGGCCGGCAAAGTCTTGCGCTTGCTGAATGGCAGTTTTGATGTCACCGGCGATAGCAATATGGTTGTCTTTGATTAAAATTGCATCATCCAATCCCAAGCGATGATTGCGCCCGCCGCCGCAGCGTACGGCGTATTTTTGCACAATGCGCAAACCAGGTATGGTTTTACGCGTACAAGTGATTTGCGCCGGATAGTCGGCAACGCTATCGACAATTTTTTTGGTGTCTGTCGCAATCCCACTTAGATGGGTCATAAAGTTAAGCGCAGTACGCTCTGCGGTTAATAAATTTCGCGCGTTACCACGGACAGTCGCTAGTATCGTACCCGCCTCAACCGTTGCACAGTCATTGACTTTGGCAATAAACTCGATTTGCTCGTCAATCAAAGCAAAAGACAAACGCGCCAAATCCATCCCACATATCACGCCCGCTTGCCGCGCCTTAATCTGTAGTTGCGCTCGCATATCAGCAGGAATAGTCGCTTGTGATGTCACATCACCGCGCCTGCCCAAATCTTCCGTTAACGCCGCTTTCACCAAAGGTTTAAGCAATACTTCAGCCAATGCTGGCTCTTGTTTAACTGTCATATTTGACCCTTATTTTTGCCTGATATTTATATGCGTTCGATACACTTAGTAAAACATCTTTAATTAAACTCAAAATGAGCATAAATATAGCGCAAAGTGCAAAGCCTCGCAAGAAAAGGGTGCAAATTAATAAAATTAACCAATATGATTTCGCTTTGATATAAGTATTTAGCGTCAGTATAGGAGGGCTTATGCAGTTGGTGCTATTTACGTTTAGGCAATTTACTATCCATGAGTAAACTTTGTAACGCAATATCATGGCGGAAGCGATAAAGCTTGGCAGGGCGACCGCGCTGAGCGCTACTACTCTGCCCTGTCTCCATGACAAGTTTTTGTGAATCTAGCAAACGACGGAAGTTTTGCTTATGTAAAGGTACGCCTGATAACGCTTCAACGCTTTGTTGCAGCTGCGATAAGGTAAACACGTCCGGCATCAAACCAAAGATAAGCGGTCGATATTCAATCTTGGCACGCAGTCTTGAGATAGCGGTGGCAATCACGCGGCGATGGTCGTAATACATCGGTACGCCTATTAACTGCAACCAATTTGTAGGCAACTTCATTTGGTAACTTGGCGGATAAGTCGGTGCTTCAGGGATTAACCCTGCTTCATACAGCATCTCATAACGCAGCAAGACATGCTCAGCAACCCATTCTCTATTTTCATAAGCTTTATCAGCATTTGGTGCTTTGTCCGTATCTTTAAACCTATCAACGTCGAAAGTTTCCTCACTGATTCCCCAGCATAAACCAATACGTTGACGGCGGCGCTGCTGGACAACCGTTTCTGCTGCGCTATCTGCCCAGCTTAATAACGCCGGCACAATATGATTCATAATCATACTCGGCATACCATCCAAGTGATTTTCCCACGGAAAATAATCGTACCAATCACGCCATAATGCTTGGCTTGGCAGCTCCTGCATTTGCGCTTCTTGCACCAAGCCTAGGTAGCTCACATAGACAAGCGCATGGCCATCGACATTGCGTCTATTGGTATCGACAAAGGTATAAAGCTGCTCTAAATAACCAAGTGGCTGCTGCGTTTGCTCCTCGACCCATTGGCGTACGCCCGCTTGCAAGGAGCGATGTAATGGCATCAATGGCCCGTTGGGCAAGAGCTTGCCTTGATCAACCGTTAAAACGCGCGCGGTGTGCTCAGTAATCGCTACCAGCACGGCGACCACTTCTGTGGTGCCGCTACCTTGTTGATGCGAATGCGAATAAGACAACGTCATGGCTTTAAAGGTTTCCTTTATGTTTAAACGTAAAATGAGAGTTTTAAAATGAAGTGTTTCTGACCACGCTTAGTATAGCGTGAATCGAAAACTATCATAGCCTGCCGTTGTAAATAGACATTATTAATGATAATGAAAAATATAGTCTGCAAAGTAAATTTTGACGAATTATGTATCATTTTACAAGCAGATTATAAAAAATACTTGCATTTATGCTCAAAATGAGCATAATTATTAAAACTTGTTATTTAACCATATTTATTAACCATATTTAACTGACTCACTTTTAGCGGCTATTGGTTTGCCGTTATCGCAGCAAAGGTTTGCACTTATGAAAACTTATCCATACGACGCGCCCATCATGAGCACTGATAATCGCATTGCGACTCAGATGAATATCGAATACGCCAAAGCGAAAATCCCAGCGGATTTGCCACGTGCGGAACGACTTGCGGTTGAAGAGAATATTAAGCAGCTATTAAAAGAGCATAATGCGGTATTGGTTGCGCATTACTATGTTGATCCTTTTATCCAAGATTTGGCCTTGTCAACCGGCGGCTGTGTGGGTGATTCGCTTGAGATGGCACGCTTTGGTCAAGCTCATAGTGCACAGACATTGGTCGTCGCTGGCGTCCGCTTTATGGGTGAATCGGCAAAGATATTAAGTATGGAAAAAACGGTGCTGATGCCAGACTTGGAAGCCGAGTGCTCGCTCGATTTGGGCTGCCCTGCTGATGAATTCTCTGCCTTTTGTGATGCCAATCCTGAGCGTACGGTGGTGATTTATGCCAATACTAGCGCTGCTGTGAAAGCCCGCGCTGATTGGGTCGTAACGTCTTCGGTTGGTATCGATATCGTCCGTCATTTGCATGCTCAAGGTGAACCAATCATTTGGGGTCCTGACCGCCATTTGGGTAAATACATCGCGCAAGAGACTGGCGCCGATATGTTGCTTTGGCAAGGGTCTTGCTTGGTCCATAACGAGTTTAAAGCCACTGAGCTGCTGCAATTAAAAGAGGAGCACCCAAACGCCAAAGTATTGGTGCATCCTGAATCGCCTGATAGCGTCGTGGCACTGGCTGATGTGGTCGGCTCGACGAGTAAGCTGTTGCAATCAACGTATGAGATGGATGCTGAGACCTTTATCGTCGCTACCGACTTAGGCATCTTGCACGAGATGCAAAAGCGCTCGCCACATAAGCGTTTCTTAGCGGCGCCAACGGCTGGTGAAAGCGCCAGTTGCAAAAGCTGTGCTTTTTGTCCATGGATGGCAATGAATGGTCTACGAGGTATTGAACAGTGCTTGAGCAATCGTAGCGGTGAAGTCCTGATGACGCCTGAGCTGGCAGCAGCAGCTAGAAAACCTTTACAACGCATGCTTGATTTTGCCGAAGCGCAAAAACAACGTGTGACTGCGAGCGGTGATATCGTCAAAGACCGCGAATTGTTTGCCAATGTGGGAGCGGCATAATATGAGCGAGGCATGGTTAGCGGATAAGGTGAATACTCATAATTCTACGGATACTATCCAGACAGATGTACTTATCATTGGCGCTGGCCTTGCAGGATTAACCACCGCCCTTGCTTTGCCGAAATCGCTAAACATTACGGTACTCAGCAAAGCGGCACTGGATGTTTGCTCAAGCCATTATGCCCAAGGTGGCATTGCAGCCAGTCTAGATAAGAATGACCGTGTCGCTGACCATATCGCTGACACACTCATTGCAGGCGCAGGTTTATGCGAAGCTGATAATACCAGCAGTATTTTAAGCGCTGGACAGCAAGCGGTGCAATGGCTTTGTGAACAAGGTGTGCCCTTTACCATGATTCCCCAGCAGGAGAGACACCAGCATGATAATACAAACTCTATAGCGACATTACAGACCAGTAATTTGCATTTAACCAAAGAAGGCGGTCATGGCTGTCGGCGGGTCGCCCACGCCGATGATGCAACTGGTCGGCATATTATGGAAGCCTTGATTGTAAAAGCGCAAGCTGCGTCCAATATTACTATCTTGCCCTATCATGAAGCACTAAGCCTGTTAAAAAATAGCGCCAATCCAAATAATCAGTGCCAAGGTGCGCTTGTTTTTGATCATATACATCAACGTAAACTTACCTTTTATAGTCGCGCGGTTGTCTTAGCCAGTGGTGGCTTGGGGCAATTATTTAAGCGTGCCAGCGCGCCGAACGTCTGTGTCGGCGATGGTGTTATGATGGCATGGCAAGCGGGTTGCCGTTTGGCAAATCTAGAGTTTATCCAATTTCATCCAACTGGTTTGGCATTTGGCGATAGTAGCTTTTTGATATCTGAAGCACTACGCGGCGAAGGTGGACGATTATATTGCCCGCAAACTGGTAAGCGTTTTATGCTTGATATTGATGCGCGCGCAGAACTAGCTCCAAGAGATATTGTTGCGCGTTCCATCGCTGAGCAAATCAACGATAACGGTCTAGGCTACGTCAATCTTGATGTCAGTCACTTGCCAGCGGAGTTTTTGCGCGAGCATTTTCCGCAGATTTATAAAACCCTATTCGAACTCGGTATTGATATTACAAAACACACTATCCCCGTTGCGCCGACCGCTCATTATAGTTGTGGTGGTGTGGTCACAGATGCCAATGGCGTAACCGATGTGGTAGGACTTTATGCGGCGGGTGAAGTCGCTTATACAGGTCTGCATGGAGCAAACCGCTTAGCAAGTAACTCATTGTTGGAATGTGTGGTGGTTGGGCGCAATATCGCTGCTGATTTACCGCGTAATTTAGCAGCAATAGGAACGCTAGAAACAACTTTACCTGATTCTGATTTAAATGAATCAATCTATGATACGTGGACAGCGCCAACGCTTAAAAATAGTCAGCGCATTACTTTGCCATCGTCTGTTGAATATGAAAGTAACTGTAATAAAAATGACAATCACAACATCCACGTCAATATAAATGCTGATATCACTGGAATAACCGCAGGATTAAAAGCTTTGATGACGTCTCATATGGGCATTACCCGGGATGCTAAACAATTAGAACAAGCACTTTTGCAAATACAGCAATGGCAACAGCAGCTTAACGGCTATGACTCTAATCAGTTAGATATCGATAATAAAGATAACCCTACTATTCTAAATGAGCTGCCCTACTTTCAGTTAGCCAGACAGTTGCAATTAGCGACCTTAGTTATCGAGTCCGCTTATCAACGACTTGAGAGCCGCGGTGGCCATTACCGAAAAGACTATCTCAACTTAACGAGCACACCTCGGACCAGTGTGATTGAACCATTATCAAAGTTGAAAGAGGGTGGTATCGATTGGTTGGTTCAGCCTATAATCGATGATACAGAGGCTGAATCGGTATATACAGTTGCTAACGCCTAACAGCAATTAAGCGTTGCCACTTCAGCCATAAAAAAAACGGTGGGTTACCGTTCTCTATCGACCTCAAAGTGCTAAAAACATGGCTTCTGACTTACGGTTTGTGATGGTTCTAATGATAGTCGTGAGTTCGGTTTGGGCTATGCTTGCCCTACCTAGCTTGCGTCAGCGCTTACCGAAAATCTACTTGATAGCACGCTCATGGTGGCTCATGTTAGCAGCGCTTTGCGCTTGTTATGTTATCGCTAAGATAACTGATAATAGTCAACACCTACACTCTCGCACATACCCCTATCAGTGGTTGCTGATCGCTTTTTTCTTGTTAATTGGTGTGCGTGGCGGCTACGAGATTAAACGATTATGGCACCTACCTAGTAAAGCTAGGCTTATTAGTAAACTTCAAGCGCGTGGCTTGCAACCAAATACTCAGCCTTTTATCAAAACCCCTTGTGATTCTAAGCGAGCCTATACACGTTTAAAATTCCTAGACTTGCTGTTTAGTTCTGTCTTTATCGCATTGATTATCAGCTTGATTGCCTTACAGCAATTAACGTGGCAGCGCGAACAATATGGCATTTTGTTTTTTGTATTATTCGCCAGCCAATTTAATGATATTGCCCAGTATTTATGCGGACGATTGCTTGGTCACAAAATCTTTAAGCGCGGTCTTGCTCCAACTATCAGCCCGAATAAAAGTATCGAAGGTGCTCTCTTTGGCAGTGTATTAGCAGCGATATTGGCCACACTATTAGGCATCTGGCTCACTTCTTTTAGCTGGTGGATTTGCTTATTGGCCGCCTATGGTTTAGCGGTAAGTGGTATCGCTGGAGATTTATTAGAATCCGCCTTTAAACGTCAGCACGGAGTAAAAGACACGGGTACTATGCTCGCTGGACATGGCGGCGTATTGGATAGAATAGATAGTCTGCTGATTGGTGTGCCATTATTTACCTTGTTTTATTGGCTGCTTGGCTAAGCTGTTATCAAGTGGTTTTATCCAATTTACTACGCAATATCCAGTTAAGCAAAGGCTTAGGTAAATGGTTTAGCGCCCGAATGATATAGCCCATAGAGCGTGGAAATATGGCCAGCTCAATATCTTTATCAATTGCCTGCATAATCTTCTCAACCGCCGTTTGTGTTTTTATTATGAATGGCTTATGGCTAGCATCACCATTATTTAAATCACGTAATGCTTGGGTATCGATATAGCCTGAGGCGATGCAGTTTACTTGGATATCATAAGGCGCAAGTGCTGCACGATAGGCGCTAGCATTGGCAATCATCGCGCGTTTGCTTTTGGCATAAAGACTGGCGTAAGGATAATCCATTGTACCGGCGATAGAAGCAATACAAATTAGGCTTAGGCTGCTGTTTTCGTTGAAATCCAACGCACAGCTTTGCCGCCTTAATTGCTCACTTGCCCATCTAAAAACCTGCTCAAACGCTTGCAGATTAATTGCTAGCATTTGATCGCTGTCCGCTTGACTCAGATGGTGAACACGCTCATTGGTATAACTACCCGCACTATAAATCACTCTTTGAAAACTGATATTTGACAAGCTCTCTAACAAACTTTGTGTTTGCACGTTATCAGTCAAATCACAGCAATAAGTAATAATGTTAGGATGCTGACTATTGGTATTATCTATCTTCTCCATACTATGACCAACCACGCTCACTTGCCAGCCAAGCGCCTGATGATGCAGCGCCAGTGCCAAACCAAGTCCACTCGTACCGCCGAAAACGATGATATGCGATGACTTATGAGCTGAAGTAGATTGTGTAAGGTCTTTCATTTGCGAACTCATAGCCCGTGCTGCTGTATGTAGTCAGTGGTTCGCTGATAGCCATACTGCCATTGCGCCTGCATTTGCTGCACAAAGCCATCATAGTCACTGTGAATGAGCTCAACGGTCATTTGTCTGATGTTAAAACGCTTTTGTACATGCTGCCTTGCCAACTGCTGAGCATTATCTGCAAAAGGTAACCAATGGAGTTGATTCACTCGAGGACTGGTTTCAACAGAATCAGCGCGGGTTAACGTTTCTGTTGAATCCAAACCCTGCACCTGTGCCAAACGCTCGTTGGGGTCAAAACCAAAAACACGTTGAATGGCTGGTGCGGCAAGCCATGAATCATAACCTGCCTTGGTTTCTGCAAATACGCTATGACCCAATTGACACGCCAGCTCAATGGGCGTGAGATTAATCACCCCACCTAAACACCAACCAAGCGCTGCAATATGCGTCGGTGGTAGGTAATACATATCTGCCATAGAAGCACGAATCGCAGGGGCAAAATCCCATTTGGTCAGCGTTTTGACAGACTGAGTTATACGTCCAGTAGCAAATGTATGAGCCGGTGAATTCAGTTTTTCTGCAATGAGATCTAATGCTGCCAATCGCGGCGGAGCAAATAATAATTCTTGTAGCCTAAAATCATTGTGAAAAGCATTATCAACAGTAGTCCCTTGGCTAGCTGTTGGATGCAGGCGACTGGCGATAATGGCTATCTCTGGCGCGGTAGGATTACACAAATTATTATTTTGCTTGAGAGAAAAACCAGACAACTCGTCAAGCCATTGTTCCTCATTATCGACTCGAAATATCGCTAGCTGCTGTAATTCATCTAAAATCCGCTCATAGTTATCTGCTTGCTGCTGTCTTTGTCCGTTAGCTTTTTGTTTTGTGAGTCGCCAGCGCTTGAAAGCCTGAGTCATGCAACGTATTTTTAATCGCTTACTTGCTTCGGCTGGCGCGACATGTCTGATGGCAGTAATGACACGATACAACTCACGGCTGCACATGAGCTCCTGCAAATCCTTGGGATCGGGCGCTAAATTAACCAAATAAGCCGATAGACTACCACCGCAGGTGCCAACAATCATATCCGGCGTCAAATCATGAGCCACCAATGCTGCATAGCTACCTAAATAATAGCCAAAACGTGAACCGCCCCCTGAAAAAAGCTGTACACGCTCATAGGGTTTGGCATGCGTATTATTCATGATTGGTTGAGGCGACTTTAATTGCCAATGACACGGTAAAAATACCAAAGCGATCAATACGCATCGCTATTTTTTGAAAGCCAGCATTCTCAGCCAACTGATCCATCTCTGCTTGTGAACGACAACGCATCACCCAACTGCTGCCACGATGATTGTTTAAGGTTTTACTGATAAATTCTTGTTCAGGATGCCAAGGCTGATTGGTATAAAGCAAATAACCACCAGATTTTAAACTATCGTAAATGCCTGCCAAAGCCGTCGTTGGTAGCATATTGTCAGAAAACAATTCAAAAACACCAGAGGCAATGGCGATATCGAACTTTGTTTCATCGGCACTGCCAGTCTCTTTCTGCTCATTAACATAACTGGCAGGGTCAAAGGCATCTTTTTGACAGGCAATCACGCGATCAGTAATTTCTAGCTGCTGCGCTTTCGACTGTAACGCTTGAATATTATGCTGCTCATAATCACGTAGCTCAGCATGCAAGTCTGCAAATTCTGTCAACAAATCAAACGCATAAAAGCCATACCCACTAGCAATATCTAGCAATCTTGGTTGGTATGACTTAGCACTATTTTGGTTCTTATTTTCAATATCTGCTAAAGCTTGACGTGTTAGCTCTAATATATGCTCACGGCGGATACGAATCCCTTGCCAACCGATATTATTGAGATAAAATTTATCGACTGCCTGTCCAAATTTATTCTGACCACTCGGCTGATTGTAATAGACATGATCGAGCGAATGACCCGAATCAAAGCCATGCGCAAGCCCTGTGGCAATGGCATCGCTGACATGACCAAATTTTTGCATGGCAAATCGGGTAATGGCAAAGCTTGGGTTAAAAGGTTTAATCGCTAAGCGATCAACCTTATCCTTACTGGCACTGTTTAGATGAGCGGCGCTCAAATCCGATGCTTTAACGTCCGTACTGAATACCTGCTCAGCGAACTCGATACAATCAGCGAAGACGTCTGCTTTATTGGTTTCATGAAAGATCGCATGATAGCTGTCTGGATATAATTGCCAACGCTTAGTAGTCGTATTAATCGCGTCATAAAAATCGCGTTCAGCCTGCTTATCGACCACATAATCCTTGCCTGCGCACAATACAAACGTCGGTACGGTAATGGCACCAGCATCATCGAGCAAGCGTTGACCCGTCGCATGAGTATCAATGAGCAAGTCAGTCGAGATGCTATTGGAGATAAGCGGGTCGGCATTGTAGGCGTGCTGTGCGTCTTTATCATGGGTCAGCACTTGCGCTTTGACGTAGCTACTCACGCGTGACATCAGTCCAAGCGCGCGAGCCACCTTTAACGACGGTATGGCAAAGGGTAGATACAAACGAATCTTCAATGCAGGTGTACCCAAAATCATCCCGCGGATATTGGGCGCGTAATCATGTACCCATGCTGCCGCGAGTACCGCACCGATACTACTGGCGATGAGTAAAGTATCGTCAATGGCAATGCCAGTTTGAGCAACGACCAATTGCACAAAGTCGTTTAAATCGCGCTCTAGCTCGGTGACGCTCTCGGCATGGTCTTTGATACCGCCTGAGCGCCCATTACCGCGTGCATCCCAAGCAAATACCTGATAGCCAGCCGCAGCAAACTGCTGTCCTAACTCTTCCAATCGTCCTGAATGCTCATGACCACGATGTAACAGAATGACTTGGCGCTGTTGTGTGTGTTGCTGACTGATTTGTTTTATAGCCTCTAGAGGCATCGTCAGCCAGTAACGATAATATATTGCCGTGCCATCATAAGCGTTATAACTACTTTCACCATGAATAGTTTTGGGTGAGAACTGCTTTGATGAAGGTTGCTTTGATGAGAGTTTCTTTGATGACGTCTTTTGGGATGGGTCTTTATGATTACTATCGTTAAGCAGATTTATTTTATTTTCTGCACTATTAGAGGTCGCTGACATAATATTGGATTCCAAAAGAAAAGCATTAGTAGAAGAATGAGGTAAAGCGTTATGAGCGATGAAACCATCAATGACGCTAGGAGAAAATTCAGCATGGTTGGAAATGTTTGAATGATGACAAGTATTTAAGGCACTCAGTGTTGATTTAGGCACTGGCGGTTTACGCATTACGTATAAATTCACCATATAACGCAAGCGATTGAGGCAAGTTTTTAAGAGCATTGCTTCTGTCAGTAGGCACAGCTGCCCTATTCTTATAGGTGATAGCGATAACGGTACTTTGACACCAACCAAGATGCCAAGCACACCCAGCAAAAAAGCACGGTCACTTTTGCCTAATGGCCCATGGTTGGCTCGAGTACCTAGCGCTGTATTACTGGCTATGCCCAGTAGCTCGGTACCAATACTAAAACCAATCAAACCGACAATATGGCGCTGACTGTGAGATAGGTTTTCTGCGATATTTATCAGCCCAACGGGCGTTTCTTGATTATCAATATGCGGCAACAGACTGGCCAATAATGCTGTATCGGCAACAATATCGCCCAATTCATTAAGCACTGCACCAAGTTTGGATGCCTGCCCGTGCTCACGCGCCATCATACCATCAATAGCATTGAGCGCCATACGCACAAACAATGATGACGGCATTAACAGCCATAGCGCTTGATTTCTGGCTGCGGGCTTAGCTATCACATAGGCCGTTCCCACACTCAACAATACTGCTGAAACCGTCACTTGGTTGGCGGTAACGCCTTGCCCAGCTAGAGTATCGCTTATAGGACGCAATTGATCTTGGAATTGAGACTTGAGTTGATATAGCGACATAATACGTGCCAAAACGTTTGATGCCTTCAATGTAGCAACAAAAGTTTGTCAGGTAAAGAATAACCAGCCACTTAGAGGTCATTTACTACTCAAACAACCGTCATATTTTGCGATGAATATGATGTGCTGATAGCCGTATTTACGAGCTAATATGATACAATCCCCAGCTTCTGAGAAATGCCCTCCCAAAAACGCCTTGTTTAAAAATGACGAGTCTGCCGACATGCAAAGCCTGATTACCCTTGTTTTGGTATTAATGCCTATGTTTATTGGCTTTGCCATTCCCTCAAATCCAACCATGACTATGCTTGCCGATAAAGGCTTGTCTTATTTGGTCTTTATCATCTTAGGTTTGATTGGTATTGAGCTGGCACAAGTCGAAGGGCTTGGTAGCCAAGTAGGCGAAATTGCGCTTTATGTCACTATCTTGTCGATACTGACGATTGGCACGGGCTTAT
This sequence comes from Psychrobacter sp. SHUES1, assembly GCF_001652315.1. Classification (NCBI taxonomy): domain Bacteria; kingdom Pseudomonadati; phylum Pseudomonadota; class Gammaproteobacteria; order Moraxellales; family Moraxellaceae; genus Psychrobacter; species Psychrobacter sp. SHUES1. The sequence goes on from NZ_LXWA01000027.1 coordinate 46,917, forward strand.
TTGCTCTGATGCTGTTTGACCGTCTGCGTCCATGGCATGCCAAAAAACCCAGCGTCAAATCTAAAGAGCACCGTGTCAGTATTCGCGGCAGTCTAGCACAAGTATTTTGCGTGGCGATCGGTTTTGTGATTGGCTATTTCTTGCCAGCCGATTATATGCCACCCGAAAACACTATGACCGCCATGTTGATGATATTAATCTTGCTTGTTGGTATTGGCCTCAAAGGCTCGGGTATTACCTTAAAAGAAGTATTACTCAATAAACGCGGTGTTGAGATGAGCGTGATCTTTACGCTCTCGGTATTGGTCGGCGGGCTTATCTTTGCGCTAATGTTTAGCGATGTGTCATGGACGAAAGGCTTGGCACTAGCATCAGGGTTTGGGTGGTATTCGCTATCAGCAATTATCATGACCGATGCTTATGGCGCGGTTTGGGGCAGTGTGGCGCTATTTAATGACTTGGTACGTGAGTTCTTTGCGCTATTATTTATCCCCGTCTTTATGCGCAAATATCCATCAGCAGCGGTTGGTCTTGGCGGTGCGACCAGCTTGGATTTTACCTTACCAATTATTCAACAATCAGGCGGGCTAAAAGTTGTGCCACTGGCGATTAGTTTTGGCTTTATTATTAATATTGTCTCGCCAGTGTTGATGGTGCTGTTTTCGGCTTTTTAAAAATCAACCGTTTTTTTTGACGTTATTATTCAGATTTAAATATCTCGCAGCGCTTTAGATATGGTTCATAGTTTTTCCAATCACTTGGGTTTTCTATATTGGCTAGGTCGTTGACTTGCGTACTTGCTTTGACAGTTACCCTTCTATCTTTCGACTCTATACCTGCAAGATCACTTTCGCTAAAGTCTGTAGCTATAAACGGATATCTATCTGAGCAATCATAAGTGGAGATACGATCAGAGGTAATGTGATGCTTTTCTACTAACCTATTCCTGATATTAATGGCACGGTTACGCGATAAATTATTTTTATTAGGCGTTATCGCAAGCTCGTTTGATGCTACATGACCAAAAATAAAAACCTTGGCATCTGGTTGCTCATGAAGGTTTTCTTCAATTATTGCAAATGCTTGATCATATTCGTCAGATAATTGACTGCTCATCGGTTCAAAAAATCCTTGCAACTGCATTTCTAGCGAACCTGTATAAACCTCTACTGGACAGCCTTTCGCATCGACCACTACGTTAGGTGGCGTGTCAGGGCACTCGTCTATATCATCAAGCACTCCATCGCCATCTGGATCAATCGCTGCTTGCATCGTCCTGATGTTTTCATGTTGAGGTAACTCTTTAGACGGCGCAGTTGAAGTGGTTTGGCAGCCAGCTAACGCTATAGATGTTGCTAGCAGCAATAAAGTGCTACAGTTATTCATTCGCATGGTTACCCTCTCTGAATACCTTCAAAAACAATTCTTTGTTTATGTTGAGATGACAGCTATTTATCATTAAAATTCAACGCAGATTCCGTCTTTTAAATTGATAGGATAGTCACTGTCAGGCTCAGTTAATAAACCATAAACCCGACGATTAAAAGCTCTGCCCTCCTCAGTCTCATTAGGTGCAATGGGCGCTCTAGCGTCACAATTTAAAGTCATCAATCGACTAGATTCTATACTATGCTTTAATAAAAGGTAGTTTTTGATTATCAGTGCTCTGTTTTTAGGTAATGAGCTTAACTCTTTATTAATTTCATCCTCTGAAATGTGCGCTTCAATTTTAAAAATAGCGGTATCATACTCTTTCATTCTTGCGGCTACTTTATCCAGTTCAGCCTGATATTTAGAGGTTAGTTCACTGCTACCTTTAGCAAAAAAGGCACGATACTCCATTTGTAAGCCAGTTCCAATAGTGGTAAGAGGACAACCATACGGATCAACCTTGACCCCTTCAGGAGTGTTCGGACAATTATCTATGATGTCAGGGACACCATCATTGTCTGTATCTGCATGTGGCTCTATCATGACTTTAGGGATGTTATATGATTCTTTGTGGATTAAACCTTTTGTTGGTACGGATTGGCAAGAAGTTAACATAAAACTAGCTATTACCACTCTTATCGTCATCCATAACTTAGTTTTCATACGCCATCCTTAGTTCAATTATTAGCTTCAATTAAAACGCTAAACCCCACTCGCTTGCTTAGCAAACAGACGCATCAATGGTTTGATTTTGCTGACGCGATACATACCTTCATTACGAATTTGTTGAATCGGACGCATCTGCGCAAGCGAGCCGGCAAACAGCCAATTAAGCGCCGAAAAACTGTGCATCATCAGACTATTATGCGGACGACGCAGACGCTCATAGCTACGCAAGGTTTGGTTCGTACCCCACAGCTTATTGCCACTGCGCGCATAGTCATGGGTGAGTTGCTCACTTAATGCCTTTACATCAAGCATGCCCAAATTTAGCCCCTGACCTGCCAGCGGATGCACACCATGGGCGGCGTCCCCAATTAAGACTAAATTATCGGCGACGTAGCTTTTTGCTTGCTGCGCAGCTAATGGAAAGCTGGCGATGGATTCAATCTCGCGGATAGCGCCCAGCTCATAATTGCTAGCAGCAGCCAGTTTATCAGCGATATAGCGCGGCGTTTCTTCCAACAATGCCAATGCTTGATTGCGCGGCAGTGTCCATACAATCGACTGCCAGTGCTCTGGATTGGCGTTATCTTCATCCGTGATATCGGCTAACGGCAACAATGCCAATGTACCGGTCGGTAGCATCGCTTGGCGAGCAGTAGCCAGATGCGGCTTGTCGGTTTGAATGGCACAGCAAATCGCGGTTTGGTTATAATCAAGCACATCGAGCTCAATACCTGCTTGCTTACGCACAAACGAGCCGCGACCGTCAGCACCAACCAATAGACGCGCGTCAATCACCCTGCCATTGTCTAGCGTCACACGGTAACCTTGTGCGCTGCCAAGCCAGTCCATGTCGACAACCTTGTGCCCATCGATAACGGTTAAATATTGACTGACATCAGATGCAGATAAACGCTGCCATAATGCGTGCTCAATGACTGCTGGCTCAACCATACTACCGAGCATTTTTGGCTCAGAGTTTTGATTGCTGTTATTGCCGTCATTACTATTATTAGCATCATCACTATCACCAAACAGTAACTCGCCGCGACCGTTTAACTGCCAAACCTGCATTTGGGTATAATCGGCTTTACGCTCTGATGCCGCTATCTTTTGCCAAGCGCCCACGTCTTTCAGCAAACCAATACTGGCAAGGCTTAAAGCATAAACGCGCGCATCCCGCTTGCCAAGCACTTGTTGCCAATTTGCCTCGCTACGTTTAGGGCGCGCATCAATAAGCGTCACTGGCATCTCAGCTTGTGCCAGTTTTAGCGCCAGGGTTGCACCGACGATACCGCCGCCGATAATGAGCGTATGGTTATTTTTCATAAAACATCCTTTGTCGCGTTATTCATGCTATCTGCCATATTGATAGGATTTAGCAGCAGCTGAAATGTTGGATTTTATTTTTAAAGGCTGATAAATACTAAGATTTCAAGCCCATCGCATAGCTGGCAATCAATGGCTTAATATTTGGCAGTTTATCAAAGGCTACCAAAGCCACGTTACGTGCCAGCTTCACCGCTGGATTTGGATGGGTAAAGCCATGAACAACGGCATCACAAAAGCGAATCACGCGTTTTTGATCGGTTTGACGGGCTTTTTCATAGCGCTTTAGCAAAGTAGGATTACCGATATCTTCACCTTTTAGCACCTGCCGACTCATCATTTGTGCCAGTACATGGGCATCACGCATACATAGATTAAAACCTTGTCCAGCGACTGGATGCAAGGTATGAGCCGCGTTACCCATGATGACGCAGCGACCATCGACTTGTTTATCTGCTAGTACCCGTGTCAGTGGATAAGCGCCGCGGCGACCGGCTTTTTTAAACGTGCCAGCGCGCGCGCCAAAGGCTTGCTGCAAGGTTGCCAAGAAATGCACATCATCTTCTAGATATTGTGTCTCTTCACCCGTTGGACAAACCCAAACCACTGAGCGTCTATAGCCTTTTTGATACTCATCATTGCCGTCGCCTTCTGGATCGGTCAATGGCAACACTGCAAGCGGCCCTGCCGGACTAAATCGCTCAATGGCGATATGCTCGTGTGGCTGATCGGTTTCTACCACGCCAACGATAGCGGTTTGTTTATAATCATAAGTCGTAGTGCTGATACCTAATAGCTGACGCACGGTAGAATCACGACCATCACAAGCGACTAATACGCTGGCTTGCAATTGCTGCTCATGCTCTTCTTCACCGTAATAGCTAAAGCTTAGCGTCACGCCGTCGTTTTGTTGGCTAACGGCTATTACATTGGCATTATCAATTAGGGTAATCAGCGGTTCTTGCTGGGCAGCCAATAACAACTTGCGTCCAAGCCACGCGTTTTCCATCACTTGCCCAAATGACTCGACTTGCTCCTCAGCTTTATTTAATTGCGCGCGCCCAAAGCTACCTTGCTCACTGATCTTTACCGCATCAATTCGGCAAGCATGGCTTTGCAGCTCAGACCATAGCCCAATCTCTTGATAAATCTGTACCGTACGCCGTGACAGGGCAGTATTGCGACTGTCTAAATAGTGCGTGCGTTTAGCGTCGTCATTGGGGCTGATGGTTGGATAGCTGTTCTTTTCTAGCAAGGTACTGGCGATACCATGATGAGCAAGTAACAGCGCAAATGACAAACCGACATGGCCGCCGCCGGCGATAAGGACTTGCTGCTCAGTCATAGCCGCTTTATTAGCAAGACTAGATTTAACATGACTGGTTGTTGATAAAGTTGCTTCAGTATGTTGCATGGTTATTATTCCTATTATGACCCATTTAGCATGTATTTAGACGCGATGACTTTACATTCAAAAAATATTATTTTTCTAAAAAATATCTTGTTCTTCTACCTTTACAAACTTAGCTTTTACAGCGCCATTATCTAAGCTCTAGATTACCACAAATTATCCCTTGTTCTGTGCCCCCGACCATAACCATAGTGGCTAAACAGTTTTGTTGCCGTTTCCGGTGTAAGGTGTATCATCTACAGTTGCAATCACCATACAAAAACAAAGCCCTGCCCGCCTGTAAATGGCTTGAATTTTAAATTCTATCTACCATAATGAAGACAGGGCATTTACTTATTACTGTCATCTTATCAACAACTATTTTTAGCAAAATTTTACCGTCATATTTATTAGTACGACTTTTAGTATTTACATAACCGTTATAAACGCCATTAAAAAGTATTGAAACACGACTCACAATTTTATCTCTAAAGCCCGCTCGACTATCATGCATAAAAGTAATGATGTACAGAAGCAGCCATAGCAGCGGGCAACCAAATACAAGGATAATCGCTTGACTGATTCCATAAGCCGCCGTATACATTTTGAATCGTTGACCCCAGCACAGCTGAAAACCGTGCTCGGCGAATATAATAACCACATGAAATACATCCAAGAACGCCTCGATATTAAAATCAGCCAACGCCAAGGCGACTTCTGTTTAAGTGGCGATATTTTGGGCGTTGAGCGCGGCGAACGCATCATTTATAAAATGGTCGATGAAGCGCAAAACACCAAAGATATCAGCGCCGAAGAGCTGCACTTAATCATTCAATCGAGCATCGCCCGTGATGAAGACTTAGAGGCTGATAAGCAATCGGCTGCCGAGGAAGATGCTGATAATTTGGAAGCCGCTACTGACTTTACCCCAATTAGTCTGCGTACCCGTAAAGGTAAAATCATTCCGCGCGGTGGTAATCAGCAGCGTTATGTCAGAGATATTTTAGCCTCTGATGTGTCGTTTGGTATTGGGCCTGCTGGTACGGGTAAGACCTACCTTGCTGTTGCTTGTGCGGTCGATATGCTTGAGCGCAACGAGATTGAGCGTATTTTATTGGTGCGTCCAGCGGTAGAAGCTGGCGAAAAACTGGGTTTTTTACCTGGGGATTTGACTCAAAAAATTGACCCTTATTTGCGCCCTTTATATGATGCCCTGTATGAGATGCTTGGCTTTGATAAAGTCGGTAAAATGCTCGAAAAGCAAATCATTGAGGTCGCCCCCCTTGCTTATATGCGCGGTCGTACGCTAAACAATTCGTTTGTTATCTTAGATGAAGCGCAAAATACCACGCCTGAGCAAATGAAAATGTTTTTGACGCGCTTAGGTTTCGGCTCGCGGGCAGTTATTACTGGTGATATTACTCAGGTCGATTTGCCGCGTGGGCACAAATCAGGTCTGGCGCAAGCGATGGATATCTTAAGCGGTATTGAAGAGATTCATATCACTAAGTTTGACTCAAAAGACGTCGTGCGCCATCAGTTGGTGCAAAAAATCGTTGAAGCTTATGATGTCTTTGATGAAGAGCAACTTGCCTTACAAGAAAAGCGTAAGTTTGAGCGCATGAAAGAACAAGAGCGTAAACAAGCCATTTCTGATGCCGCCGCAAAGTTATAATCTATTTTAAAAATACATATTTATATACGAAAAGACCGGATTTGATATCCGGTTTTTTAGTGTTAATCATTTATTGCTAGTTAATCAATCTCAGATATTTTCACATTGACATAAAAAGGAGGGTGGCATGAGCCCAGCCGAACATAATGATACTGACAATCACTTAGACGAGAACATCAATAGCCGTTTTAATAATAATGAGAACGATGAAAAATTAGCCGCATTTAATAATGATGAGAACTTAGCCGTGCTTGATATTAGCGCCGCCGATAGCATCGATGACGAGATACTTGAGAGCTTTTATAATCGCGAAAAACTGTTAAAAGTCATGATGGCGACATTGGATTATATCGATGAGCGTATTAACCATGGTCTGACGCTACCTTACTTTGCTGATATCGATAGTGAGATATGGCAGGAAAAAACCAAAGCGCTCGATATTTATATTACCGATGCCCTCGAAGGTCAAGAGCTAAATTTAGAGGCGCGCGGCAAAGATTATGCCACCAATATTTTATCCTACCCAAGCGACTTGCCAGCGGCAATCATTGGGCTGATGCCAACGTTGCCGCTAGGCGAGCTGGTGATTTGTCATGCTGTGGTGGTACGTGAAGCGGCTGAGCAAAAAAAGACCGTGGCACAGCATATCAGCCATTTATTGATACACGGTATACTGCACCTACTGGGCTTTGACCATGAGCTCGGACAAGCTGAGCAAGATGAGATGGAAAGCTTTGAGATTGCTATTTTGGCAGGGCTAGGCCTACCAAACCCTTATCTCTAAGATTTTTAGCCTTGTTTAACCTTTCTTTAACATGGTTTTTTGCGCTTGATCCATCTGATTAATCATCTGATCTAAGCCTTTGACATGCACACTGCGCTGCGGGAATGGGATGTCAATCTTGTTATCATCAAGCGCGTTTTTGAATTGTTCTAATAAATCACACTGCATCGCCCACCAATCATCATTGGTGGTCCAGACATTCAAGGTTAAATCGACTGAATTATCGCCCAAATTGGTCACGCGTATCACAGGCGCTGGATCCGTAAAGGCCATTGGATTGTTTTTTGCCAAATTTAGCATAATATCTTTGGCAGTTTTGATATCGGCGTCATAACCAATACCAACAGTGATATCGACGCGGCGGTTGGGTAACGCCGTATAGTTAATCACCGCCGAGGTAGTGATATCACCATTTGGAATGATAATGTCGTGATTATTGATGGTCGTCAAGTGGGTATTGACCAAGGTAATCTCGGTGACCGTACCAGTATAGCTGCTAATTTGTACATAATCGCCGCGCACAAACGGACGAAAGGTCACAATCATGATACCAGCGGCAAAATTCGATAGCTGGTCTTTCAGTGACAAACCAATCGCCACCGCCGCGCCGCCCAAGATAGCAACGACCGAAGTAGTCTGCACGCCGACTTTGCTAAGCGCAGCCAAAATCACGATGACCAATAACATGCCATATAATACGCGGCTTAAAAAATTGGCCGCTGTCGCCTCTAAATGGCTGCGTAGCATAATGCGATTACTAATGGCGACGATTTTCTTTGCTAACCAGCGCCCTATCATAAATATTAATAAGGCAAATGCGATTTTAAGCGCAATGCTAATCGCATTTTCTGTTAAGGTAGCAAGATCGACGGTAAAACCTAAAAATTCCATACTGGCTCTTTATTCCCAAACTGTTTTATCATTAATTTTTGTCTTTTTAATGTTTATTATCATTTAACCTTTTTTAAAAAATGCATAATAACTATATAAGACCGGCACTAAATTTAAACAAAGTTATTGACATACTCCCACCACTTTCGCCAAGCTCAAGTGGGGAATTCTAAAAGCAAACGCTCTTAGGCGACTTTCTCACGAATGTCACAAGTTTTCTGTTTCAACGGGCGACCTTTACCGC